>NZ_JBFRJZ010000020.1:0-93866 GCF_041469125.1 Vibrio sp. 10N.286.51.E5
ACTATTGGGGGTCAGTTCAATATCGCTGGCTTTGTTTTTATTTACAGAGCTTTATTTATCAGCCCATGGACCTAATTAACCCGTTAACACCGTGTCTTCAGGGTATTTCAACAAGGAAGGTTCTGGGCGAGCTAGCATATAAGCCAAGGTCAGGGGGCCGATACGTCCAATCACCATAACCACAATCATGATGTATTTACCTGGCTCAGTCAGGTTTGCGGTTAAGCCAGCTGTTAAACCAACCGTTGCAAAGGCAGAAATCACCTCAAACATGACTCGATCAAACGCTGCCTTTTCAGTAAGCATTAACAAAAACATCGCGGTGGTTAATAACGCCCCACTTACCACAATAATGGCCAATGACTTTGTTACCGCTTGCCAAGTCACAGTGCGCTTAAACATCACCACGTGCTTTTTCTGACGGAGGAAGGTCCACGTTGCGACAAAGGCTACTGCAAAGGTCGAAACCTTAATACCACCACCTGTTGAGGTAGAACCAGCACCAATCAACATCAGTACAATCATTACCAGCAACGCAGGCTGTGTGTACTGAGACAAATCCACACTATTAAAGCCAGCAGTACGAGCACTTGCCGACTGAAAAAATGCGGCTAGCCACTGTCCTTGAGTCGATAACCCTTCCATGGTTGCTGAGTTATTTCTTTCTAGCAGCCAGAACAATACCGTACCTACCAACAATAGAGTCAGAGTGGCGGTTAGCATAATCTTGGTGTGTAAATGAAGATGTCGAAAACCTTTACGCCAGTTACTCGATAGGTCGCCGACGACTGTGAAGCCTAGCCCACCGAAAATAAACAAGCCAGCTAAGGTGAAGATCACCAGCGGATCATCAACAAAACTCATCATACTGTCTGAAAACAGTGCAAAACCTGCGTTATTGAATGCAGATATCGCATGAAATAGAGCATAAAAACTGCCCGTTGACCATCCCATCTCAGGTACCCAGCGGAAGCAGAGCAATACAAAACCGATAAATTCAGCCACTAATGCAAAGATGATGATCTTCTTAACCAATTTACGAAGGTTAATCTTACGATCTTGGCCAAGCGCTTCTTTCGCGAGTGCTTGTTGTTTAAGGCTTAACCTAACACCGAACATGTAAAGCAGTACCGCAGATAGAGTCATCTGCCCTAACCCGCCGACTTGCATCAAGAACATCAGTAAGATTTTACCCGCCAAGGTGAAATGCTCACCGGTATCGACAACACCTAATCCTGTCACACTGATCGCCGAGGTTGCTGTAAACAGTGCATCCGTAAAACTTAGGCCTGTCACAGAGAATACAGGCATCGTCAACAATATTGCAGAGGGGATAAGTACGCCTAAGAAGCTCGTAAGGATAATCTTAGGTTCAGAGCCTTTACGTGGCTTTTTATCACTCTTAAGCGTGTAGAAAGTACCTTTTCGTTTTAACGAATTCATACTGTTACCTTATTGCCAATTACCAATTGCGTAGCTTTCTAGATAAGGTCTCTTTCGGCCCAGCGATGATCACCACATCCCCAATTTCTAAACTCACATCCAGTTCTGGAGCTTTAGTTAGGTTCGGTCCTCGCTTGAAGCCAAGTACTTCAACACCATTTTCTTTACACAGCTTAAGGTCGCCAAGTTTCTTACCCAACAAATTAGAACCAATAACAATCTCCGTCATCGCTAAACCGCTGCCAAGATCGATAAACTCAAGAACGCGTCTATCCAACATTTTACGCGCAACACGAATGCCCATATCTCGTTCAGGCATGATGATATGGTCAGCACCAATCTTAGAGAGAATCTTGCCGTGAAACTTATCGTTCGCCTTTACCCAAACAGCTTTTGCGCCTGACTCTTTTACCACCAGAGTAGTCAGAATACTGGAATTAACATCAGAGCCAATCGACACCATCACCATGTCGTAATCGTCGAGTCTTAACTCTTTAACTGTCTCCTCGCTTGTACAGTTCGCAACAATCGCTTGTGAAACAAAAGCCGCCGCTTCTTTCACTCGCTCTTCATCAATATCGACGGCCAGTACCTGTGCCCCTGAACTTTGTAGCTCTTTGCAAACAGACAGACCAAATCGCCCTAAACCGATAACTGCATATTGTTTGTCGCTCATTTGAAATCCTGTTTAGAAATTTTAATTACACGGGATAGCCAAACCTACATTAGTTTCTATCTCAAAAAAAGTTAGTTCTGCAAGAATAAGGTTATACTATTGTCATAATCGCTTGATTTATAAAGGTAGAGAACAACTCGAGTTTCTGCTAATTTCCAATTCATAATTTCTGCGGCAGCACACACAATGAATGAATTCATAACCCAAGTACAAACCTACATCAACCAGAGCCATAGTGATTGGGCAAACAGCGTCCTATTCATCACTATTGCGAGTTTTCTCGCTTGGGTAGCTTGGCGAATTATCCATAATCGCTTAGAAATTCTGGTTCAGAAAACCCCATTCCACTGGGACGATCTACTGTTAGAAGCACTAAAAACCCCTGTCAGCACATTACTTTGGTGTTGGCCTGCTACAGTCTCTATCGGGCTAATACTTCAAGACCAGTTTGGCAATGAAATCAATTGGTTAAAAACGCTTAAACACATATTGATTATCTGTACATTCGTTTGGTTTACCTTACGAATGATCACTAACACTGAAGCCTATGTCTTAGAGCAAAAAACCAGAGACGAAACCACTGTACAAGCGATAGCGAAAGTCGCTCGCTTGTTCTTTATGGTGATGGGCGGCCTAACCATTATGCAGGCATTTGGGCTCAGTCTTTCCGGCTTACTCACCTTTGGTGGTGTTGGTGGCTTGATCGTCGGTTTAGCGGCTAAGGACTTACTGTCGAATTTCTTCGGTGGCATGATGATTTACTTCGACCGCCCTTTTAAAGTCGGTGATTGGATACGTTCTCCCGATCGTCAAATCGAAGGCACTGTCGAACGCATTGGTTGGCGCATGACGATCATCCGCACTTTTGATAAGCGTCCTTTGTACGTGCCAAATTCGGTGTTCAGTAGTATTGTGGTAGAGAATCCATCGAGAATGTTGAATCGTAGAATCAATGAAACCTTTGGTCTTCGTTATCAAGATGCAGACAAATTGGCGCTCATTGTTGATGATGTAAGAACCATGCTCGAGACCCACCCAGATATTGATGCCAAACAGACGTTGATCGTTAACTTTGACAAATTTGGGCCATCAACGCTCAACTTCTTTATCTATACCTTCACAAAAACAGTCAACTGGATCAGGTACCACAAAGTGAAGCAAGACGTTCTGTTACAGGTTCTGGCGATTATTCATAAACACAATGCAGACATCGCGTTCCCAACACAGACACTCAAGATTGACCCTCAAGACTTTTCTAATGTTCAAGATCATAACAGCGTTCAAAGCCTAGGTGATAATCAGAATATTAGCGATCCCAAAGACATGTTGAACTCCCCTACGGAAGGTCATCGATAGTCATATCCTTCTTGGTTATCGATAAGTAATAAGCGTGAAGCGTGGTAATATGATTGCAGTATTCTAATGCACCTAATTACCACGCTATGATTTTACCTGTCATTCTAGCCGGCGGCTCCGGAAGTCGTCTCTGGCCACTGTCTCGCGAGCTTTACCCTAAGCAATTTCTCAATATTGCCGGCGACCAGTCAATGCTTCAGCACACACTTCAACGCCTGCAAGGCCTTGAAGAGCACTTGATGGATAGTAAATGCGATGCCCCATTCATTATCTGTAATGAAGAGCATCGCTTTATTGCCGCTGAACAAGCTCGATCAGCTAACATTCAACATAGTGGTATTCTGCTAGAGCCAGTCGGTAGAAATACAGCCCCAGCCATTGCGCTTGCCGCCCTAAAGGCTTTAAGTAAACCACCGCTTAATGAACAAAGCGCATCCGACCCTATCTTGTTAGTGCTGGCTGCTGATCATCACATCGCGAAAACCTCTGAATTCCAACAAGCGATTAGTCGTGGTGTTGATTATGCAAAACAAGGCAAGCTGGTGACATTCGGTATAACACCTAGCTCCCCAGAGACTGGCTATGGCTATATCAAGCAAGGAGAGCCTCTTTCCTCCAGTGCTCAAACTGATACTAATGGAACAGAGCAGCCAATCAATCACGCCTTCGCCATAGAATGCTTTGTAGAAAAGCCAGACACAGCAACAGCAGAAGAGTACATCCACTCAGAACAATACTTATGGAACAGTGGCATGTTCATGTTTAAGGCATCACGCTATGTTAAAGAACTCGCCGAACACCACCCTGAGATAGTAGCGGCTTGTAAACTCGCTCTTGCAACGCAAAATACCGACCTCGACTTTATCCGTATAGACGCTGAAGCATTCAAAAGCAGTCCAAGTGATTCAATCGATTACGCCGTGATGGAAAAGACCTCGCACGCCGCGGTGATCCCGATGGATGTCGGCTGGAACGATATTGGCTCATGGTCCGCGATCTGGGATGTAAGCGAAAAAGATCAGCACAATAACGTCATTGAAGGTGATGTGTTAACCGTCGACTCTCAACACAACTACATCCATGCTGAAAATAAGCTGGTTGCGACGGTAGGTGTCGACAACCTGATTATTGTCGAAACCAAAGACGCTATATTGGTTGCAAATAAAGACAAGGTTCAGGGTGTTAAATCGATTGTCAGTCAACTAAATCAAGCGGGTCGCACAGAACATGTGCATCATCGTGAGGTGTTTAGACCTTGGGGTAAATACGATGTTATCGACCTAGGCAAGCGCGACAAAGTTAAACGTATCACCGTTAAACCCGGTCACAAGTTGTCGTTACAAATGCACCACCATAGAGCGGAACATTGGGTAGTCGTGGCGGGTACTGCGAAAGTGACCAACAATGAGAAAACCTATCTGGTTGAAGAAGATCAATCCACTTACATCCCTTTAGGTCATATTCACAGCCTAGAGAACCCAGGGGATCTCCCACTCGAGATGATTGAAGTACAAACAGGCAGTCATTTAAGTGAAGGCGACATCATTCGATATCAAGACAGTTATGGGCGAGACGTGCGCAAGCAACAAGTCCACTCATCAAAGCACAACCAAACGAAATAAAGCAGCGACAAATCGATGAAACCAACATTAGACCTAAACTGCTTTAAGAACAACGATATCCGCGGCGTCATTGGTAAACAAATCAATGAGCCACTCGCCTACCTGCTCGGTAAGGCATTTGGCGAATACGTCCTATCCGCTAAGCCTGAAACCTCACTCGATGGTTTGGCGCAGGTAGTGATTGGTCGTGATAACCGCAAAACCTCCCTGTCATTACAAGAAGCCATGACCAAAGGCTTAATCGAGTCAGGGATTACCGTCATTGATCTAGGTATGACTGGCACTGAAGAGGTCTACTTTGCGACTCGTTACCTAAAAGCGATTGGCGGAATACAAATCACAGCCAGCCACAACCCAATCAATTACAACGGCATGAAAATGGTCGGTGTAGACGCTAGCCCTATCAGTAAAAACAGTGGTTTAGATGAAATCAAACGACGCATTGAAGAACTTAATCAAGAGCTGAACTGCAATTTACCGTTCGTTCATGCACAACCAAGTAACTCTAGTAGATCGAACAGTATTCTTGCTCCGTACGTCGAGCACCTACTCTCGTACATAACCCCATCAAAGCTGTCACCAATGAAGATTGTGGTTAATGCTGGGAACGGTGTTGCAGGACATATCATTGATGCTTTAGATAATAAATTTAACGAACTCGGTGTCCCTATCACCTTCATCAAAGTTCATCATAACCCTGATGGAAACTTCCCAAATGGTATTCCAAACCCTTTGATTAGAGAGAACCAAGCAGCCACTCGAGATGCCGTTTTAGAGCATTCTGCCAACCTTGGAATTGCTTGGGATGGAGACTTCGACCGCTGCTTTTTCTTTGATGAGCAAGGCAATTACATCGAGGGTTATTACATTGTAGGGTTGCTTGCTGAAGCATTCTTGGTCAAACAGCCTAACACGACTGTATTGCACGATATGCGCATGACCTGGAACACAATTGAAATCGCAAAAACGCATGGTGGAAAAGCGATTGGAATTAAAGCAGGACACGCACTGATCAAAGAGAAGATGCGTGAAACGAATGCCGTCTATGGGGGCGAAATGAGCGCACACCATTATTTTCGTGATTTTGGATATTGCGATTCAGGCATGATTCCTTGGCTATTGGTTATCGAGCTGATGTCGAAAACTCAACAATCTCTTCACCAATTAACGAGTACTAGTATAGATAGATTCCCCTCTTCCGGGGAGATCAATCGAAGAGTCTCAGACCCAGAGCAGGTCATGGCTTGCGTGTTATCGCACTACCAAGATCATGCCGTTGAGATCGATCACACAGACGGAATCAGCATGAATATGGGCTCATGGCGCTTCAACTTAAGAAAGTCCAATACCGAGCCATTAATACGCCTTAACGTTGAAACCAAACAAGATAAAGCTTTACTGTCACTTAAAGTCGACGAGTTACTGTCTTTTCTCATTTAAGAATACAGACACTTCCAGTTTTCAACTAAGATCCACTAAAAAGCCCTTATTAGCTGTTGCTAACTAAGGGCTTTGAATTTTAAGTAGCTTAATCGCTGACTGTAATTAGTCTATTTGTTACGACGAGCTTCAACAGCGTCTGCCAGCTGGCGAAGTACTGTTTCAGTGTCTTCCCAACCAATACACGCATCAGTAACAGATTGGCCGTACGTTGCAGCTTTGCCCTCAACCAGGTCTTGGCGACCTTCAACAAGATGAGATTCAATCATCACACCAAAGATAGCTTTGTCGCCACCAGAAATTTGTGCGCTTACGTCATCAGATACGTTCATTTGACGCTTAAACTGCTTAGAGCTGTTTGCGTGGCTGAAATCGATCATCACTTTTTGTGGAAGACCAGAAGCTGCTAGCTCTTCTTTAATCTTACCAACGTGTTCTGCGCTGTAATTTGGCTCTTTGCCACCACGTAGGATGATATGACAATCAGGGTTACCTGCTGTTTCAACGATAGCTGAGTGACCGTACTTAGTTACTGATAAGAAGTGGTGAGAAGCGCTAGCAGAACGAATAGCATCTGTTGCAATCTTGATGTTGCCATCAGTACCATTCTTAAATCCAACTGGGCAAGATAGGCCAGAAGCCAGTTCGCGGTGAACTT
This sequence comes from Vibrio sp. 10N.286.51.E5, assembly GCF_041469125.1. Lineage (NCBI taxonomy): Bacteria > Pseudomonadati > Pseudomonadota > Gammaproteobacteria > Vibrionales > Vibrionaceae > Vibrio > Vibrio sp. 10N.286.51.E5. The sequence continues at coordinate 7,196 of NZ_JBFRJZ010000020.1, forward strand.
GAGATTCTGTAGTACGTGCGCCGATTGCACCCCAGCTGATTAGGTCAGCAACGTATTGAGGCGTGATCATGTCTAGGAATTCGCTTGCCGTTGGCATGCCCATGTCAGTTAGGTCCAGCAGCAGCTTACGTCCTAGACGAAGGCCATCATTTAGCTTGAACGTATCGTTCATGTACGGGTCATTTATTAGGCCTTTCCAACCAACAGTTGTACGTGGTTTTTCAAAGTAAACACGCATTACGATTTCAAGGTTATCACCAAGTTCGTCGCGCAACACTTTCAAACGTTTACCGTACTCAAGAGCAGCTTCTGTGTCATGAATAGAACATGGGCCGACAATAACAAGCAAGCGATCATCGCTCTCTTCTAAAATATTGTGGATCGCTTTGCGGCTTTCAAAGGTTGTAGAAGAAGCAACTTCTGTCGCTGGAAACTTTTCTAAAACAGCAACAGGGGGTAATAACTCTTTTACTTTGTTAATTCTTACATCATCAGTCTGGAACATTGCTTACTTCTTCCTTTTTTCTATCCTTGAGCTGAATGTACGTTGTCTCACGTCACTTTCTATCAGCACTAATCTTCTTGTTCCCTGTAACTTAACTAGTAAAAACTCTAGTTTCAATCACTAATTAAAAATAAACGCAATTTTTTTTGTGTTTTATATTTAAAACACCCTGTATACCATTATTTACACGCTATCGATTGCGTATTTTATAGCAAGGTAAGAAGAGCCATTCTTCAAGCTACATCATGCATGTAAAATTGTGTCGAACTCAAAAACAAAAAAGCTCACGTGATCAGCGTGAGCTTTTATTTAATTACATTATTTTCAATGGCTTGACGACACTATCAAGCCCTTCAATTTTCAGAGCAAGGCACAGTTTCAATAAATCGCCGAGTTCACCAGACGGGAATCCCTTTTTATCAAACCACAGCAAATATTCTTCAGGTAAGTCAATCAGTGTACGACCCGCGTACTTTCCAAATGGCATCTGCATTCGAGCCAACTTAATCAGGTTCTCTTTCTCTAGCATTATTCGGTCTTTACTATGCGTCATCTATGTTGTGTAGAGTATCACCTAAACGTTCAACCCAATAGTTGATCGCGTCTTTGGCATCATCCAGCGAATCAATCATGGTTGAAAAATCTTTGTTACCCGCTTCACGGTCGATGGCTGCAAACAGTGGTGTGCCCTCTTGAGCATCACTGACCAATAACTCTACACTCGCACTCCCAACATTGGTGTGCTCACCAGTCGTGACCTTAGATATGGTTGACATCGCAAGGCCAAACGGCAGAACGCTGCTCGTTACAGCTAAGAGCGGATTGGGCGTTTCAACGTTACTCAGAGCGATACTCAAGCGGAGCGTTTTTCCTGTCGGTTCATCGACAATCGTTTTATGAGGCGATATTTTATCTTCCAAGCACGCAACCATGTGCTCAGTGAGTTCCTGAATCTCTTCCTGATCCAACGAACCTTCTTCTGCTAAAACAAAAATTTGGTCGATCACTACAGAATCGTAGTCATCTAACTTGGATTTCAAACGCTGCGCGTCACGTAGCCCAACCCTTGCCCAAACCAAGTCGACGCCTCCGTCAGGCCCAGCCTGAAAATCTTCGTAGCTGGTAAATTTAGTAGCGGTTCTAATTGGGCCGCCTGCACAACCAAGCAAGAAAATGCTGGTTGCAACAAGCAAAAGGACTTTTAAAGGGTTCATAACGCACTTAGTCAAAATTAAGGAATCTAATTAAGTATGACATACCCTATGTGAAAAGGTTGTAGAAAAAGGGGGTTAAAAATCAGAGCTAACTCTAAAATTAATCATGTTGAACAGTGTGTGCGTACTCTACAATTACCTGATTTCCTTCAATATAAGCATTTTGGATCTCACCATCAACACTCATTCTACTTTTCAGGTAGACCACTTTAGGCCCCGATTCATTGACCTCTTTTAGCGAGGGGAATACATTCCTTGGTTCCAAATGAAGTAAACGACAAAAATGACTAATGAAAGACATGGTTAATGGCGTCTCCCCTCTTAGCACTCTTGAGAAATCAAGCTGGTTCATGCCTAGCTTTTTTGAAAACTCCATCTGCGTAATTCGCATTCTCGATTTTTGTGACATCCACGTTTGATACAACGCGTCTCTGTCTAGTTCTGTGAATTCCATACCGGCTCCTTTATATAATTCATACCAATCAATTGTCCGGTTTTTCATACATGGCGTGTCAGGGTTCGGTTAGTGGAAACCAAAGGTTTGGTTTTGATATGTGCACAATTGTTGTACAGAGCGAAGCGAAACAACCCAAAGTCATTCACTAAAACGATTAGATCAAATACTTTCTTTATTTATATCAATAATTTATATGTTAACGAACTAAACATATAGCAAGTTAATTTGTATCAAGAATTAAAAGTTCGAGATTGGCATTCCACATTTCAATCGATTGATTCGCATTTATAAAACTGGTTGGCTACATTTCGATTGCTCAAACGCACTTCTGGCAAACTATTTGAAAGAATAGGACGCAAAGCCGCCGGTCTGTCGACAAATATTCTGTCTATGATAGCGGGGCCGCCACTTAATAGAATTTAAGTGTAAATGCATGCCGGGGTGTTCTCTTTTTTGTCGGCCAAATACAGTAAGGACAAATAATGAAACAACTCCAAAAAAAATCACTCATCGCGCTATCGCTTCTTAGCGTAAGCGGTGCAAGCTTCGGTCACGGTTATGTCTCGGCATACAACAATGGCGTAGCTGAGAGCCGTGTTGCCCTATGTAAGTTCCCTGCGAGCGATACGCAAGAGAAAAACACCAACTGTGGGGGTATCCAATACGAACCACAAAGTGTAGAAGGCCCTGAAGGCTTCCCAGAAGTTGGCCCTGCTGATGGGAAAATCGCCAGTGCGCAATCTTCTTTAGCAGCAGCACTAGACGAACAAAAGGCAGACCGCTGGGTTAAACGCCCTATCAAGTCTGGTTCTCAATACTTCGAGTGGACATTCACAGCTAACCACAAGACTCGCGATTGGAAATATTACATTACTCAACCCGACTGGAATCCAAACCAGCCGTTGGCTCGCAGCTCTTTTGACTTAACGCCATTCTGTGTTGTTGAAGGCAATATGGAACAGCCACCGATGCAAGTCAGTCACTTGTGTAATGTGCCAGAGCGTGAAGGTTATCAAGTGATCCTTGCCGTATGGGATGTAGGTGACACTGCAGCGGCTTTCTACAACGTTATCGACGTGAAATTTGATGGTGACGGCCCTATCATTCCTGATTGGGATCAAGGTGGTCAAATCAACCCGACACAAGACCTGAATGTTGGTGACGCTGTTTATACGCGTGTATTCGACCAGTCTGGTGAGAACGCTTCATACAGCACTGAGCTTGTGATTGAAACTTCTGAACAAGGCAAAGCCAATAACTGGTCTTACGCGCTTGCTTCTAAGATCAACCAAGAGCAGACGCAAATCAAAGCAGGTCAATTGAATGACCAAGGCGATTTCGCACCCGTTTACGGCACGAATCCTGTTTATCTAAAAGCAGGCTCTGGCTTTAACAGTGTCGAAATCGGCTACAAGATTGATACTCCAGAACCCGAGCATGATCTTGAAGTCTCGGGCTTAGAATCAGAGTACATTATCGATGAGAGCCAACCTACTCAGCTTGATCTTACGTTAGCGGCAACAGGCGATATCCAAGCTGAGCTTACCGTGTACAACCATCACCGTGAAGCACTTGCATCTCAGAAATCGGATCTAACAGACGGACAAGTTGAAGATGTTCAACTGACTCTTTCTAAGTCTGAAGCTGGCCACCACATGCTTGTGGTTGTGACGAAAGATGACCAAGGTAACTTAGTGGATCAGAACACGCTTGATTTTCATCTAATGGACGAGCAAACGCCGCCACCAGCGGGCGATTACGACTTTGTGTTCCCAGAAAGCATTGAATCTTACACTGCAGGAACAAAGGTTCTGAGCAGCGATGGTGGTGTTTATCAGTGTAAAGAGTTCCCATACTCTGGCTACTGTGTTCAATGGGCTCCAACAGCAACTCAGTACGAACCAGGTGTCGGTTCACACTGGCAAAGTGCTTGGAACAAAGTGGACTAAGTACTCGCTAGATACTTACTTTGTATTGGGTGAGTTTTAGTCATCAACCAAACAAAAACGGATGCCCAAAGCATCCGTTTTCTTATTCTGTAACAGCTGAAGCATCAGTTATCAAAGTAGATAGTGGTCCGCCAACAGAGCGACAAACAAGATCATGAGATGATAGATGGAGAACTTAAAGGTCTTCATGGCCATATTGGGTTCATCACGATATTTCAGTACCCAAGCGTGATAAACAAACCCGCCGTTGAGCACCAATGAAGCGCTCAGATATATCCAGCTGCTCATGCCAACCAATACAGGCAATATACACACGATGCTAAGCAAAAAGGTATACAGAAGAATAGACGTCTTGGTGTATTCGATTCCGTGAGTCACAGGTAACATGGGGATGTTCACTTTGGCATACTCATCACGACGATGAATTGCCAACGCCCAGAAATGAGGAGGTGTCCAAATAAAGATGATCATCACCAACAACCAAGCATTTGAATGCAGTTCATTGGTAACCGCCGTCCAGCCCAGTAGCGGAGGCATTGCACCAGCGATCCCTGCTATCACAATATTTTGCGGCGTTGCTCGCTTCAAGTACATGGTATAGATGACCGCATAGCCCAATAAACTTGCAAAGGTTAGCCAAGCCGTGAGTTGATTGACCCACACCACTAACGTAGCGAACCCAAATAAGCCGATACCTGCTGCAAAGCTAAACACACGCACACTACTCAGCTCACCGGATGGTAAAGGGCGTCGATTTGTTCGAGTCATCTGGCCGTCGATCTTTTTATCGATCAAATGGTTAAACGCAGCCGCTGAACCTGCCATTAACCCTATCCCAATCATTCCGAACAAAGTTTGTTGCAAAGGCAATCCATTCGGCACGGCCAAACACATCCCAACCAATGTTGTCAGCAACATCAAAGCCACCACTTTAGGCTTAGTCAGCGTTAAATAAACTTTCCAAGTGGCTTTGTTTTTTTCAGCCTTTTCGTTACTTAAAGTTATGTCATTATTGGCTGTTATCTTATGAGTTAAGGCTGCGTCTTGAGCCACCACTTCATACTGTGTTGACGTTCTACTGACCATGATTACCTCCTTGTAATACACTGTTCTTCACCAAGCTCTCACTCGGTTTGCGTTGCCACACCACAAAATTGGTTACAACCATGCTGATGAGCAACATTACTGCGACTAGGTTATGCAAAACCGCAACTGAGATTGGCAGGTGAAACCATACATTACTGATCCCAAGGCTGATTTGAGTAAACAACACTATTGCGACAATCATGCTCAGCTTTTGGTGAGGCACTTGGCCAAACTTCCATAACTGGTACACGACCATCAGCACCGTTAATGTCGCCACAATAGCCCCGAACCTGTGCATGACATGTATGGTAAGCCTCGCGGGATACTCCAACACACCAAACTCATAGTTATCGTGTCCGTGTTGAGCAAAATCGAACGCATTTTTGAAATCGAGGTAGCTCATCCAGTTACCTTCACAAATAGGCAATTGGGTACACACCAAAGCGGCATAGTTTGACGATGTCCAACCACCAAGCAGTATCTGCCCAACCACAATGAGTAACCCAAACAACGCCCAATATTTAAGTGTTGGAGAATAAGAAGCCTCGCCAAAACGGCTTTGGAATTGAGACAAACGGCAGTAGAGCAGACACAACAGTGACAGCAACGTGAAGCCCCCCATCAAATGCGCCATAACCACAACGGGCATCAACTTAAGAGTCACCGTCCACATTCCAAGCAAAGCCTGAAAAATCACAGTGGCAGAGATAAGTAATGGAAGACCAACTGGTGTGATGTTCTTTTTAATACACCAAGCTACAACGACAAAGATAAGCAACCCTAATGTTCCTGCAAAGTAGCGATGGATCATCTCTATCCACGCTTTGTCTGCTTCAAGAGCTCGCTCTGGAAATTGCAGATTGGCTTGACTCACCGCTTGGGCATCAGACGGAACGGTGATCTTACCGTAACAACCCGGCCAGTCAGGACAGCCAAGGCCAGCATCAGACAGGCGTGTATAAGCTCCGAGAACAATCACGGTAAGGGTTAACAAGATAGTTAATCTCATCACAAGCATCAGTAAATCAGGGGCTTTATTCTGCATCACTTATCTCCCTATACTTATTCCCTTTCGCTGCTTAAGCTCAAGCATTTGCGCCATCAACTACCCAACTCGTGACAGCTTAAGTAGCTTTCTTAAATCATGAATCATACCTTTGGATTGCCCGACTAACTGCGACGGTTCCGACACGCTTTTGTACTCCATAACCAACTGTCCTAGCGGGTCAATAATGACAATGGAAGCCGGCGAAAACTCGGTGCTTAACTGATCACCACCAGCTAACAAAGATAAATCAAGCTTGTTGAGCGAACCCGACAACGAGTTACCTTCTGAGACGAAAACAACGGCGGTCACTCGCTCTTTATTTTTCCCTAACGCTAAGTAGCTTTGATTCAAATAATGAAGCTGTTGTTCACACAAGCTTTCGCACTCCATCGGTGCGATATACCCCACAACCCAACCCTCTCCTGCCATGGGTACCGTTACGCCAAAATCCGCTAGTGTAATTCTTGGTTCTACCAATTCGCCTGAGTTAGTGACACCTGACGTATACCAATTCTGATCCAACACAGTTTTGGCGATAATGGCTGGCAAAGCGAAAATTAAAACGAGTCCGATTAATACCAAGCGTCCTTTAGTACGACGGCTTCTGAGCTCAGCCATGTTTGCCTCGGTAATTTCCCTGTTCACTTGTGCTTGAGATTTATCCATCCTTATTCCTCGTGATAGGTGTTGCTTTTAGGTACCGATAGCTAATCAACAACATCAAAAACAAAAGTACCGCAGCCATAACAAACCATTGAAATGAGTAACCAAAATGCTTCTCAGACCTCATCGCCGTTGGACGCCATAACATTTCATAGGGCCATGAATCTAAACTCTGAGGTTGGAAGACAAAGGGCAGCACTTCTTGTCCTGTATACTGTGATAACGCTGCTATGTTTAGGTTTTGGATTCTATTCGGTGTCGTATTTTCTAAACCCAACTCATGACTTAAAGGATTAATTGAGCGTGTATACAAGCGCCCTGACATTTTGGTTGGTACAGTGATACTTCCTAATTGCGGTAGTTCTCTTCTGTCATTACTTGCCGGAACAAACCCAAGATCGATCAACAACTGTTTTTCAGCCACTAAGGACTGGTTTCCATCTTCAAAGCGAACCTCACCCAACATGTAAATCACATACCCTACCGTTCCTTGGCTTATCTGGTTGTCTAACAAGAGCATCAAGCCGCTCGTATTGACTAATTCAACATCAGCCTTTAACCCGTTTAGGGTTTGAGGATTTAATGACTCTTGACCAGATAAATCCAGCTCTCGCAACTCAGAAATAACGACACCCAAAGGTTGTGACGAGAGATGTGCTCTCTCAGCTAATTGCTGTTCATAACGTAATTTCTCGTTACCACGATCGAGTTGCCACAAACCTAACTTGATTAAAGCGCCGACTGAAACCACAGTTAAAACAACCGCTATCCAAAAACCTTTACTGCGGAACTTGTGTTCATCATCAATCAATCGGTTTGGAGTTATCACTATGGCGTCATCTACCTTTGTTCTGTTATTTAAAGTCGTCTTGGTCGCTTTGCTGTTTTTTATCGCTTTCAATTTGATGAAAGGCCTAATCCAAATCGCCTCGGGCAAACACAATGGAAAAAGGCTCAGTCACTTCTTGGGGCGTCGTGTCATGTGGTCAGCCGTTGTCGTGCTACTTTTATTACTTGCTTTGGGATCAGGAGTGATAACTCCTAACCCTCGCCCCTATTAATCCCCGATAGGCTCAGCAGTTAAAGCACATAGACAAATACAAACAGGCCTAACCAAACCACATCAACAAAGTGCCAATACCAACTGCCCGCTTGGAACGCAAAGTGGTCTTTCGGAGTGAAGTGGTCTTTCGCAACCCTTGCCAGCAACACAATCAAAAAGATCGTCCCTAAACAGACATGTAAGCCATGAAACCCAGTAAGTAAAAAGAAGGTATTACCGTAGATGCCAGACTGAAGTGTCAGCCCCATCTCTTGATAAGCGTGAAGATACTCTTCAACTTGGAAGAACAGGAAGAAGCCAGCCAGAACAATGGTTATCTCCAACCACACGATCAAAGCCATACGCTTATTTTGTTCAAGACTGATATGTGCCATGTGCAGCGTCACAGAGGAAAGCAGCAGAATAATGGTGTTCTTAAGCGGGATACCTTGCCAAGGCATGGCTTGTGTCGTTACGCCATCAGGGGTCGTCGTTAGTGGCCAAATTGATTGGAACATCGGCCACAATACTTCATGGGTCATTTCATTATTGCCCGCACCACCAATCCAAGGCACAGAAATCATTCGAGCATAGAAAAGCGCGCCAAAGAAAGCGCCAAAGAACATGATTTCGGAAAAGATGAACCAACTCATTCCTTGTCTAAAAGAACGAGAAATCTGCTCAGAATAGAGACCACTCAATGATTCTGTGATCACATTGCTAAACCAACCTGCGAGCATGTAAAGCAGCACAGCAAACCCGACTAACAACACCGCTTTGCCAAACACACCACCTGCGGCGTCGGTGCCCATGTTTTGCACCGTCAAGCCAGCGCCAACTGCGACCAAAAACAGTGCTACAGCACCCACCAATGGCCAGTGGCTTTGGTGTGGAACGAAATAAACTTCCTTTTTAGAACTCATCGCTCAACTCCTTTTGTTGATACTGGTTCTGTAAATCCCTAGTTACTTGCGAGTACGTTAGACTCAGATTTATTGGCCGCAGCACCCACCTCATTCGTGATATTGAATAATGTGTAAGAGAGCGTCAGCGTATGTATCGATTCTGGAATATCTGGCTCAATGTAAAATATCAAACCCATTTCTGCGCTCTTGTGCCCGTCCAATGGCTGCTGATTAAAGCAAAAGCATTCCATCTTATTGAAGTAGGTTGCCCCCATACCTGGAGAAACCGACGGTACGGCTTGGCCAACCAATGAGGCTCCAGAAAGGTTTTTGGCAATGTAGTTAGTTTGAACCACCTCACCAGGATGAACCTCTAACACTCGAACTTCAGGCGAAAACTGCCATGGCATATCTGGCTTGATGTGGGACATGAATTCGACTCGAACCGTACGAGAGTAGTCTGGCTGCATTCCCTGAGGTTGCACCGCTGAAACAGTATTAGTTTTGCCATTGATGCCTAAGGCCTCACACATGACATCGTAGAGCGGCACCAAAGCGAAACCGAAGCAAAACATCGCAACCACGCTCAACACCAAGTAGCCCGTCAGCTTTTTGGTCGATCGCTTATTAGACACGCGCTTAGGTTGTTTTTTATCTTGATTGGGATCGCTTTGCTTATCACTCATGGTTCTGCCCTCTAATCCACTTTCGGCGGATGGGTAAAGGTGTGGTGAGGCGCAGGGCTTGGTACTGTCCATTCAAGACCTTCAGCTCTATCCCAAGGCTTACTTGGCGCAGGCTCTCCCCCTCTTACGCACTTAATCGCTAGCCATAAGAAAATTAGCTGAGACAACCCAAACGCAAAACCACCAATCGACACGACTTGGTTAACGTCAGCAAACTGAATCGCATAATCAGGAATACGACGCGGCATACCCGCTAACCCTAAAAAGTGCATCGGGAAAAACAGTACATTAACTGAAATCACCGACGTCCAGAAATGCCACAGGCTGAGCTTGTGGTCGTACATATGTCCGGTCCACTTAGGCAGCCAATAATAGGCAGCAGCCATACTCGAGAACACGGCACCGGTTACCAGAACATAATGGAAGTGAGCCACAACAAAATAAGTATCGTGGTATTGGAAATCAGCTGGCACGATAGCGAGCATCAATCCAGATAACCCGCCAATCGTAAACAAAACAATGAAGGCAATCGCAAACAGCATTGGTGTTTCAAAGGTCAAAGCACCGCGCCACATGGTCGCCACCCAGTTGAAGACTTTCACACCGGTCGGCACCGCTATCAACATGGTGCAATACATGAAGAACAGTTCGGCAAATACTGGCATACCCGTGGTGAACATGTGGTGTGCCCAAACCAAAAATGACAACAGTGCGATACTACAGGTCGCATAAACCATCGAGTGATAACCAAACAGGCGCTTACCACTGAATGCAGGGATGATGGCTGAGACAATACCAAAAGACGGCAAGATCATGATGTACACTTCGGGGTGCCCAAAGAACCAGAATATGTGCTGGAACATGACGGGATCACCACCACCAGCGGCATCAAAGAAACTAGTCCCAAAATATTTGTCAGTCAGTACCATGGTCACCGCACCCGCGAGCACGGGCATCACGGCTATCAGCAAGAAAGCGGTAATTAACCAAGTCCATACGAACATCGGTAGCTTGAACCAAGTCATGCCCGGTGCGCGCATGTTCACTATGGTTACGATCACGTTAATCGCCCCCATGATCGAACTGATCCCCATAATATGAACTGAGAATACGAATAGCGCGGTACTGTCTGGCCCATAAGTTGTCGAGAGTGGCGCGTAGAAGGTCCAACCAAAGCTCGGGCCGCCACCCTCTGTAAACAAAGATCCGATTAAGATTAGAAACGCAAAAGGCAAGATCCAGAAACTGAGGTTGTTCATTCTCGGCAGCGCCATATCTGGTGCACCGATCATCATCGGAATCATCCAGTTAGCCAAACCCGTAAATGCAGGCATTACGGCACCGAATACCATGATTAAACCATGGACTGTAGTCATCTGATTGAAGAAATCTGGCTCAACGAGTTGCAAACCCGGTTGGAACAGCTCCGCACGGATCACCATCGCCATTGCGCCGCCCGTTAAGAACATTGCAAAGCTGAACCACAAATAAAGTGTACCAATGTCTTTATGATTGGTTGAATACAGCCAACGAGCCCAGCCTTTAGGTGCCGCATGTGAATCGTGATCATCAACAGGCAAATCATTATTGCCCAAGGTGCCTTCCGCAGAATGGCTCAGTACTTGATCTTCTGCTGGAGCCGATTTCACCGGCTTATTGATTGGTGAACTCATAACTGATCCTTAGCATCATTTTGTGCATCATCCGTTGAGCTTTCAGAACTGCCTTCTTGCTTCGCCTTATAAGCGTTGATATCTGAGGCCTGAACAATATCGCCGGTATCATTACCCCAAGCGTTTCGTTGATAAGTTACTACCGCTGCGATCTCTTTCTCGGTTAACTGATTATCGAATGCTTGCATCGCCGTACCGCCACGACCATAAACAATTGTGTCGATATGAACATCCACATCACCAAGGGCAATAGGACTTCCTTTGATGGCAGGGAATGCTCCAGGAATGCCCTCACCGTTTGCTTGGTGACAAACCGCACATCGAGTTTTGTAAACCTCTTCACCGATGGTATTCAACTCCGCCAAGGAAAGTGACGCACCTAATGCATCTTTTGCGGCTTGTTGTTCGGCTATCGCTAACTCTTTCTGCTCCGCTAGCCATGCGTCAAACTCATCTTCTTCCATGGCATGCACCACGATCGGCATGAAACCATGGGCACGACCACACAACTCTGCACACTGCCCTCGGTAAACACCAGGCTCATCTATCTTAGTCCAAGCCTCATTAATAAAGCCCGGAATGGTATCTTTCTTAACGGCGAATGCTGGCACCCACCATGAGTGAATCACATCATCGGAAGTCATCAAGAAACGGACTTTACGGTCAACAGGCAGTACCAGCGGCTTATCAACTTCTAGCAGGTAATGCGCGCCTTTCACTTCGAGGCCTTCAATCTCTTTGTCACTGGTCGCTAGAAGGCTGTAAAACTCGACGTCTTCACCAAAATAGCTGTAATGCCATTTCCATTGTGACCCGGTGATTTTAACGGTCAGATCTGATTGGGAGGTATCTTCCATCGCTATTAAGGTTTTGGTGGCGGGTATCGCCATAGCGATGAGAATGATGATAGGGATGATGGTCCAAAGAATTTCGACTTTCGTGCTTTCGTGAAAATGGGCAGCAACTGCGCCCTTCGATTTCCTGTGCCTCAAAATCGAATAAAACATCACACCAAAAACAACAAAGGCAATCGCACAACAGATGTAGAAGATCAGCATATGAAGTTCATACACCTTACCACTGATCTCAGTGACGCCTTGAGTCATGTTGTAATCACTGCTAGCGTGCACTAAAGGCGATACTAAAAGCACAACAAAACTCTTCAAAAGCCACGCTAGCCTAACCAGTAATCTTTTCAAAAGATCTCTCCTTGTCCTTCCTAATTAGATACTTGCGACCTAAATGTCGTTGCGAACTGGACAACATTCATTGTTATTCCGGCTACACATGAAAAGGCTGAATCTCAATCTACAACTCACATGGAACTAGCCTGTGAGCAGGCTACTGACCTCATATAAACCCAAGAACTAATACGGTTCAAAAGCGTTGGAGGTTTCCATGAAAGATTCAAAAACGGCGAATTTGTTAAATTTTGTTATATTTATGTAAGAGGCTAGTTAGTGATATCCAATTATTCAAGGTAAGTTTACTTACTAAACAGTCAATTATTTGAAGTGGCTTAATCTACGTGCCCTCGTGCCGTTGGAATTTATTTTATATCGAGTTTTACGATTGCTTTCATGGAAATGAGAATTAATATCACTTAAATTAAATCAACGGTAAGTCATACAGACATTAATAGGTTTAGTGATTATGCAAGATGCAATGAATTGGTTAGCGAGAGACCCAGATCCAAGAACTCGTGAAGAACTTCAACACCTCATCGATGAGGGAATGCACGACGAACTTGAAGACCACTTTACTCAACGATTAGAGTTCGGAACGGCAGGACTTAGAGGCAAAGTTGGATGCGGCCCAAATCGAATGAACCGTTTAGTCATACAGGAAACAGCAACCGGGCTCGGCCACTACTTAATCGAACATATCGCTAATGCGACCATCCGCGGTGTGGTCGTCGGTTATGACGGCCGTTTAGATTCAAAGCAGTTCGCGATTGATACCGCTTCCGTACTCACGGCTTTAGGCATTAAGGTTTATCTAACCTCGAACGTCGCGGCGACCCCTATCGTTGCTTTTGGTATTGAGCACTTCAACGCCGCAGCTGCCGTTGTGGTGACGGCCAGCCACAACCCACCAGAATACAATGGTTTCAAAGTGTACTGGGAGAATGGCGCTCAAATCATTCCTCCTCACGACGCGGGTATTGCCGCTGAAATCGATATCGCATCAACCAAGCCGCTCCCTTTAATGAGCTTAAGTGATGCTGAAACGCAAGGTAAGTTGGTGTGGTTAACTGAAGGCTATTATCAAACGTACCGCGCTGCGATCAATCAGAGCCCATACGTGAGTAAAGAGATCGAATCGGCGAACACCACCATCACCTATACCGCAATGCATGGTGTCGGCGCACAAATGGCTGAGGATCTACTTCACGATTCTGGTTTCCATAAGGTGTTCAGCGTCGCCGAGCAAAGAGAGCCCGATGGTAACTTCCCGACCGTCAACTTCCCGAATCCGGAAGAAAAAGGCGCGATGGATCTGGTGGTTAACTTAGCAAAAAGTGTCGATGCCGACATTGCTTGTGCCAACGATCCAGATGCAGACCGATTTGCGGTTGCAGTGAGAACAGATGATGGCTCATACAAAATGCTAACAGGTGACCAAGTCGGCGTGCTATTCGCTCATTATCTACTCTCAAAGCCGCATACCAAAAACCAATTAGTTGGTAACAGTATCGTATCTTCAACCTTACTTGAAAAAGTGGCTCAATCTCATGGTGCGACTTATTTCCAAACGCTGACAGGTTTTAAATGGTTGGCGAATATTGGCATGCAATTAGAAGATGATCAGAACGAGTTCTTGTTTGCCTATGAAGAAGCGCTAGGCTACACAATTGGTACTCAAGTACGAGACAAAGATGGGCTGTCTGCTATTGTCGTGTTTGCTCAATTGGTTGAGGAGTTAAAATCTCAAGGTCGAACAGTTTGGGATCTTCTCGCTCAAATTTCATTTGAACATGGGGTTCATACCAACGCTCAGCGAAGTATTGCACTAGACCCAGACTCACCATCGATTGGTTCTAAGCTCCGCTCGGCACAGCCTAAAGCAATCAACGGTGTCGCTATCTCTGTAATTGAAGATTTGCAGTCTTCTTTACGCTTCGTCATTGGAGGCAATACTGAAGCCATTAACCTGCCTGCAAGTGACGTACTCATCTATCATCTCGAAGATGGTTCACGCATTATCGTAAGACCTTCCGGTACTGAGCCAAAAGTTAAGGTCTACTATGAGACGGTGACAAAATTTGAAGGGACAGAAACCTACGAAGACACTCGCCTGCGCGGTGAGAAGTACATGGAGAAACTGATTGAACAACACCAACAAGAGTTGAATTCATAGCGATTTAGCGCGTTCAACATGTAACGGTTAAATATAAAAAATGGACGCTCGTAGCGTCCATTTTTGTCTCAGCGGCTAACCACGAGAAGATGTCTGATTTGATTCGTCTACGAAGTAAAGAAAGAAGACAACATCCAGATAGCTAACACGATGAAAACTCCGCCCATGACTTTCTGTTGATAGGTACGAAACTTCGCGTTTTCTACGAGAGATTTACCAATCGTACCCACTAACGCCACCAGCAAAAAGTTAAACGTTAAGCCGAGAACATTCAGTAATAAACCCAGAACAAGCATCTGCTGACCGGAAGTCGCTTCAATATTCGTCGACACAAACTGAGGCAGAAACATCACAAAGAAAACCAACGCTTTAGGATTAAGCAGGTTACTGATTAGCGCTCTTTGATAGTAGGCTTTTGCTGCAAAGTTATCGCTTAACTCAGGCGCGTTACCCTGCTCTGTTCGCAGGCAGTCCCATCCCATCTTCAACAAGTACGCGCCGCCTAACAAATGTAGAGCTTTAAGCGCTATTGGGCTCATTGCGATCAACGCTGATACACCCATAGCCGCTAATACTGTCAGAATGATACCAGAAGTCGCATTACCTAGGCTTGCAAACACGCCGACCTTACGGCCATAGCTCATGCTTGAACTCGCAATCAGTAACATATCAGGGCCAGGTAAAAGAAGAAGTGCAACAACGGCAGTCAGGTAGACAGGTAAAATGGTTAAGTCGATCATGAGGGTCAGCATTGATAAAAACGGAGGCGGATTTTATATCAATTACTAACACCCTTCCAGATGCAATCAGTTGTTCGACGTTTATTTAATCGAATTAAAAACCAACATTAAGCGACAAAGCCAATTTATTAACTAAATAGAAAAGACTAATTAACTTGCTACCCATTCGATCTCAATCAATGTCGTATCGCCACACTTTAGGCGACCAAGGAAGATATCGCCTCGATGTACGGCCCCAACACCTTTTGGCGTACCTGTCATCACAACATCGCCGTCTAGTAAGGTGGTATAAGAAGACAGCTCTTCTAGGATAGTTTTTGGAGAGTAAAGCATCTGCTCAACATGTCCTTTCTGAACACGAACACAGTTAATAAATAATTCTAGGTTTAAGTCAGAGAGATCAAAATTATCAACGGGAACAAAGCGACTAAAGACAGCGGAACCATCAAAGGCTTTGGCACGCTCCCAAGGTAAACCTTTGGCTTTTAAACTGCTTTGCAACTCACGCTTGGTAAGGTCTAAGCCGAATCCCACAGCAGAGTATTCACCGTTTTCAACAATAAAACAGATCTCTGCTTCGTAGTGCAGCGCTTCTTGATGAAAAGAAGACAGGGATGACGTAACGCTGGTACTTGGTTTATTGAAAACCACCATAGAGTCTGGGATTGCGTTATTGAGTTCTTCGATGTGATCGACATAGTTACGCCCAACACACAGCACCTTAGTTGGGGTTGCTGTTCGTCTCGAATTCATCAGCTGTTCGTGATCGACAACACTGCTCATAGTTTATCCCTGAACTATTTTTTTGAGTGGAGAGTTTAACGCATCATAAAATGAGAGTCTTCGACAAGATGGTTACCAATATCTAAATTCTGATCTTTAGCTCAATTCGATGATTTGAAAGCGTTTATACGAAGGTCGCAATAGTGCGAAATCACCATTCAAGACAAAAGCCCAAAACGAAAAAAGCCCTCTCTAACCAAAAGGTTTGAGAGGGCTTAGCATGGTGTCTAGGACAGTATCCTAAAAGGTAAACCTAAGGAGTAAACACTATGCTAAATCAGTCTGCGACTTATAGGTAGTAACGAGCACCAAGTAGCCACTGGTCGTCAGCTTTTTCTTTGTACACACCAGAACCTTGTAGGTCGAACTGGTAACCAGCAAAGCCTACGAACTGAGATGTGAAGTTGTACTCAGCTTGTAGAGCAGTTGTAGCAAATACTGTTTCACTCATCTTGTCGTCTTCTACCGCTTCGTAGTTAACGCTTAAGTTCAGGCTGTTAGAAAGTGCGTAAGAAGCAAGTAATTCAACTGCAACTGTCTCTTCTAAAGCAACACCAGCGCTTGAGTTCATGTAGTTATTCATAGCATAAACACCAGCTAAGAATAGACCTTCAGAACCGTAAGAACCGTAAGTAGCACTCACTACGTTAGAATCAGCGGTTTTAGAACCACCGCCAATGTTACCAAATGTAACATCACCAGTGTTGTATGCGTAGTTTGCTGTGAAATCAGCAATTGCGTAGTTCAATGCAATTTGAGCACGGTTACCGTATTTGTTTGTGTTTGTATCTGAAACTTTATCAGTCTTGCGGCCTTGCCATGCAACACCTACGTTTAGAGAACCAGCGTTACCAAAATCGATAGCATTGCCGTAACTCACCATCTCTTCGCCACGACCAGTACCTAGGTTACCGTGATCGTCGTAGATGAAGTCATTCGCGAATGCGATTGGCATATCTGCAACACCAGCAACGTTGTAGTATGGCGCCCATTGAGTACCAACAACACCACGACCGAAGTCTTCATGAGTTAGACCAATGTAGCCAAGACGAGTTGTGAATGACTGATCACCACCGTCAAGCATGTTTAGCGCCCATTCACCTTTAGCATCAGCAGTAAAGCCGTTACCAAGTTCGTGAGTTGCACCGAAGTTGATACGTGGAGAAACAGTTTCAACACCGATGTCATCGCTGTTTTGACGATCGTCGCTGTTTACATCACCAACTGCAACTGAAACGTGACCGCCAACTGAGAATGTTGTGCCGTCTTCGTTGTAAAGTTCTACTGCAACTGCCTGTGTACCAAATACTGCACCAGAAATTGCTAGCGCTAAAAGTTTCTTATTCATTTGTCATGTCCATTATGTAACTGGGTGAGTTATTCACTAACAACCTCGTGCTTACGGAGAAGTTGTTACCTGCATTTAACAAGTAGGCAAACCCTAATATACGAATGACAAGAAAGTTGCATTAAAATATATAAAATAAAAAAAATCGCACTATAAAAAACAAAAATACCTTTTAAAACAGTTGATTAACAAGACAATTACTGAAATCTCCTTTCATTCTTTGAGATAAATACTTTGATTATTTTTGATTTTATAATCACTAAAAAAGCATTAAAAATCTAAACCCAAGGTAACTCATCAGACCATCGAGAGGCTCGCCTTTGCCTTTGAAACATTTTGTAACACGTAGAGCTCAGCTGAAATATTTAGCTTTGTGAAACAAATCCCAATATGAGCTAGGAAAAATCGTTCAATAGAAAGTTCATTAGAGAAAAACAAAAAAAGGGCAACCAATCAGCAACTGGTTGCCCTTCATAACTCATCATTGAACTCTTATTTGAAGCAAACCTCAGCCCAACGAGCTAAACCTGCAGTTACTGAACCGAAGTAATTACCACTCACAATCGGTACATTCGGCACAGCTTGTTGTACGGCTTCACGAAGTATCGGTGAACGAGCGGAACCACCCGTCATGTAGATTACGTCTGGCTTTTTCTGGCCTTGTTGAATCGCTTCTTTAACCAACTCAATCATCTTAGACTTTGGTGTTTCAATCGCTTCAACCATCTGTTCGACTGAGATATCTACCTCGACCAGTTCAGAGGCAACATTAATCGCAGCACGATATTGAGGGGATTCTGCCAGCGCAATCTTGGCCTCTTCCGCTCTACGCACAATACCGTAACCCAAAGTGTCGTGATAAACCTTCATCAAACGTTCTAGCTTTTGAGGCTCTGACGCTTCTTTACGAAGTAATTTTAATGCCGCTAGGTTTTCTCTTGAATAGAAGTTCTTTTGAGCTTCAACATTATTAATCGCAATTGGGTTCCAGAATTGAGTCAGTGGCATATCAATACCCGAAATGCCTTTGCTGCCCATACCAAAAGGTGACATCAGTTGTTTGAATGCAAGATAGATATCGAGGTCATTCCCCCCTACCCTTTGCCCACTGTGTGCCAACAAGCTCTGGGTACGATCCGCTTTACCAGACCACGTTGGTCCCATTTCTAATAATGAGCAATCGGTGGTACCACCGCCAATATCAACAACCAATACTGTTTGGTTTTCAGTTAATGTGCTTTCGTAATCAAGGCCTGCGGCTACGGGCTCAAATTGAAAAGCGATATCAAGGAAACCGGCACGCTTAGCTGCGCGAGACAGTATGTCTTCAGCTTGTCTGTTCGCCTCTTCACCACCTCGACCGTGGAAGTTAATTGGTCGGCCGATAACAGCTTGCTTGATCTGCTCTTGAGTCGTGAGTTCGGCTTGATTCTTGATATTTGCCATCATGGCGCACACTAAATCTTCGAAAAAGCTCACCTGCACATCATGCAGTCCACTCGCGCCAAGGAAAGATTTAGGGGACTTAACATAATAAACATCGCGAGGGTCTTCTAAATATAAGTCCAACGCAGCCTGACCAAATGCCATGTCTTCTGGCACTAAGTCGATACTCTCTTCTCTGTTCAGCGCAATCGCACGTCGTAGTACTTGCTCACCGATCGCATCACTCGGCTTGATATTCAAGTGGCGGAATAGATGTTCAGAAACACTCTCACGAGTAGGCGCAAACACGGTTGAGGGAATATAGTGGTTGTTACCTTCTAGCGGTAACAGGCTTGGCTCTCCATTAACCATCGCCGCGACAGAACAGTTCGCTGTTCCATAATCAAATCCAATAAACATAATATCCCCCCACTCAACAAAAGGGGCGAGATGCTACATGAAAAGCCTAAAAATTACGAGGTCATTTCTAAATTTAACTGAGTAATTTCTTAGCTTAACGGCTCTTCAAGAAGAAACAAATATGCTACATTTCAGCCCAAATGAATCACAGGTTAGAGAAATGAAAACACCTTGCCGAGCGGCTTGTAAAAATAATGGCGGAATGTGTAGTGGCTGCTTTCGAACAATGGATGAAATTATAGGTTGGAAAGGCTTATCTGAAGAAGAGCAAACGTCGGTTATGGATAATCTTAGTGGCGCGAGTTCGACTCACCAATGTCCACAGTGTAATGAGCCAGCTCAATGCGATATCAGTGCGGGCAAAGAGACGTGTTGGTGTTTTGAGTTAGAAAAACGAGATACTAGCGATATTCCAAAGGCTGGAGTTTGTATGTGTCGTAAGTGCTTGTCTGCCCTGCCCGTTCAGTAGTTTAGAGCCCATTTAGTAAGTTACTGGATAGCAAGTTACTAGCCAGTTCAACATAGACAAAAAAAGCGAGAGGTTGTTTTCTCGCTTCAAAATACTGAGATTAAATTTCGACCTAATCGTTACCTGGTTAGTGTCTACTTCACTTTTGCAACCAGCGCAGGCTGAGAAAACTGGATACCATTCCAGCCATGAACCATAAAGTTACGAATATTTTGATGGTCGCTGTTCTCAGGAAAACCTAGCACGTCGTTACGATAAAATTGACCAAAACAAGCAAGTGTTTGCTCTGCTGATAGGCCTTGCTCTAAACCAAAAGCAAAAATCTTGCACGAACCATTATTCTGCCCTGCAGCGTTCACTACCTCACCATTGCGAAATTCGCGCTCAGAAAAATCATAGTGAGCTTCGATCACTTGCATTGTATCTTCAAATTGCACGGCCTCTGGGGTTTCAGCCAGAGTATTCAATAAGGTTTCCAGTTCCATTTACTATTTCTCCATCAAGTATATATCTGTCAGCAGTGTATCTTGTTTTACGACAAGAGTAAGCCGTTGTTTACTTGAGATAGCGATTCACTTTTTTGTTGTACGCTGCTATTTACTTCAATGAAACTAATGACATAGTTTTATCAGGGCGTTATATTATTTTATCAAACGATTAACATTGTTCAGTAACGAATATGCATAAAGATAAAAACTTAGAACTGTTCAGATACCTAAAGCCAGGTACAAAAACAGCAGGTGTATTGGAATTTGGCCCAGACGACTCAATCCAGATCAGTACACTTTATATCGGACACAAAGAAGATCAGTACCTCATCCTAGAGCTTACGCAAAAAGCGACAGAAGCACTGACGCTGAGAAAGCTCACAAACGTTGATATTATTGTTCGTGCGATTACCGACACCGAACTTGGGCACATTGTCGCGTTCAAAACCAATGTACTGGCTCATATCACCTCTCCAGCACATCTAATCTTCCTTCGCCCACCCTCAAACTTTGCAACCAAGCCTATTCGTGAACACGAAAGGTATAAAGTACGTCTCAGCTGTGAAGTCACTTTTGATACCTTGTCGCTGGATGCCACACTAGTCGACTTTTCAGCGTCAGGGTGCGGTATCTATCTTACCCAGCAATCAGATATTGATGTCGGCTGGAAGATAAAAG
The DNA here is from genome assembly GCF_041469125.1 of Vibrio sp. 10N.286.51.E5. Taxonomy (NCBI): domain Bacteria; kingdom Pseudomonadati; phylum Pseudomonadota; class Gammaproteobacteria; order Vibrionales; family Vibrionaceae; genus Vibrio; species Vibrio sp. 10N.286.51.E5. Next base: position 28,135 of record NZ_JBFRJZ010000020.1, read on the forward strand.
TTAATTCTGACTTAAATGAGTACTTAGATGACGATCTTGTCTACAAGGTGGTAAGTAAGAAAAGGCAAAGACAAGGCTGGCTGCTAGGTATCCAATTCCCTGAACACCTAGATATGAGTGATGAGTTGAAAACGCTGCTATTGGAACAAGCCTTTGTCGCTGGCTCGATATAAAGGCAGAAAATTAGTTACTTCTCTTCAACAGACTCCATTAAAGAGCACTAAGTTAAAGCCTAGTGCTCTGTGTCATTCCAGTATGAGTTTTTGAAATGAACAAACGCTTGGTGGAGCGACTCTTCTTTAATCGGCTTTACAATCACGTAATTCGCCCCTGCGGCCATAAAGCTGTCTCTAGTTGACTCTTGAGCATCAGCGGTACACGCATAAATAGGGGCTGACACACCAATCTCACCTCTTAGCTGCTGAGTGGTTTCAACACCACCGAGATTAGGGAGTTGGTTATCCATCAAGATCAAGTCATAGGTAATCGTCTTAGCCATCTCAATCGCTTCTAAGCCATCTTTTGCCCAGGTGACGACCATGCCATATTTCTTACAGAAAGCCTGAGCAATAAAGGCGTTGGTGTGATTGTCTTCCACCAGCAACACATTCAAAGGTCGACTAAACAACGCCTCTGGCTCAACCTCAGCTTGTTGCTTAGCATCGACTAATAGCGGCTTGGCGTGTACGACTACAGGAATTTCTATCGTGAGCTCTGAGCCTTGACCTATCACGCTGCGGACTTGAATGTCCCCTTCCAGCATATCGACCAGATTTTTTACAATTGTAAGTCCTAAACCAGTGCCACCATATTCACGAGTGGTGGTCTCTTCGGCTTGAACAAAGGGTTCAAAAACAGCATCAATTTTGCTTTCATCAATACCAATGCCAGAATCTTTCACTCGAACGATCAAGCTGGCGTGATCGGAGTTAAAGATACTCTCGATCTCAAAGCTGACGGAGATACCGCCTTGATGAGTGAATTTAAAAGCATTACTCAACAGATTAAACATGATCTGATTGAGGCGTACTTGGTCGGTATTGATTTCAATGTCATCAACCAAGTGATTCACAATGGTAAATTCGACGGATTTATCTTCACACAGCGGTCGATAGATGCTGTCTAAGGTATTAACTAACTCCCCTAAACGGAAGTCTTTCTTTTGAATATTAAACTGCCCTTGCTCAATCTTTGAGAAGTCCAAGATATCGTTAAGTACCGCCAGTAAATGTTCCGCACTATTACACAGTACATCCACCTGCTCGCGATTATCTTCATTGTGCATAGAGCGCTTGAGCAGCTGAGACACACCGAGAATACCGTTGAGCGGCGTGCGAATCTCATGACTCATCTTAGCTAAGAAGTCTGCTCGCACATTCGCAAGATGCTCAGCTTCTTCTCTTGCTCGATCAGCCTGTCTTTCCGCCTCGATTAGCTTAGTAATATCTTGCCCTTGTACCACCACTCCTGTGATGCCGTGTTCCACGCGAATAGCAGACATGTTCCAACGAAACACCTTTTCACCAATGGGTACGTTAATACCCGTCAGTTTAGAACCCTGAACCACCATTTGAATATTAGGCAGCATTCGCTGCTCAAACTCTTGGGCAATTGGACCATAATTGTCATCAGCATCGAACAACGCCATGCGAGCGGCGGGGTTCATCTGAATCAAATCGCCTTTTTCAGACCAAACTAAGATAGGCGAATGAGCAAAGTTAAAGAGATCTTGGAATTTTTGATTCTGTTCAGATAAGCGCTCAAAGGTGTCTTCAAGAGTACAACCAATATGGTGAAATTCGAAAATGTTAGAGCCATCGAACTTGTTGTACTCTTCGCTAGCACTTGCCGAACGAGTAAAGTCCATTAGCTTATCAAGCTCGGCTGAGACTCTCTTTTGAATCCAAGTTCGAGCAAAAAAAGACATCAATATGATCACCACAATCACCACGATGATCGCACGCTGATAATTCTCTTCTAACGCAATGAAATTATTATTTTTTTGAACAGCTCGAATGATTAAAGGAGTTTCAACAGCATTAATCTTAATGGTTGCGATGGTAACGAAATGACGCGGCAACTGTTCGTACATTTGGTAATTGAGGATGTCAGTAATGGTGTAGCTTTCATCACCACTGAATGTCGATGTCACCGGTGTACCGTGCGCTTCAATCACGATATTTTCGCTATTACTGCCCTGTTGGATTGACTCAGCCAAAGAGAAGTTGTTGTCAAGCACAATGGCGATATAGAGTTGACCAAGGACTTCCCCAGTAGCGTTATCAACAATAGGGGTACGGCGAGCCAACAAGTGACGCTTACCTATATCTGTCCTCAGTTTAATAAAATGCCAATTACTGCTGAACGAAACCTCATCAGAAATATGCTTTAAGTTGGACTCATCCAAACCATAAAATTGACTGTTGCCGTCTTCCCAAGCCAAACCATCGTGGGTTGAGACAAAGCGTAAATCTGGTGCATGATCCGGTTCACGTTGGTCAACACCAAAGAAAAAGTAGCTCAGAGTCTCGTCATTACCCGTATCAAAGTACTCTCTGAGAGTTTCACTGTGTGAGCTACTGTCTTGATGGATTTGCAGCACCGACAAACGATAATCAAACATGTTTTGGATCAGGCTTGAGGTTTGCTGTACCGTTCGATTCGTCTCTTGCTGTACGATATTACTGCTGGTTTCATAATTATGAATAAGCACGCCAAGTGCCATCACGCCTATCACCAAAATAACGATACGCGTAATGAGTCTAGCTAAAGTGTTTCTAGGTGTACTGGCGTAACTTTTCTTCATTAGTGACCTGAGTACCTAAATGCTCGCTGTTTAAGTTCTGAAATACGTTCTGGGGAATCTTCCTTGGTGACAATTTCAAATTCACCAGAGTAAACGGTAGGCACTTCCAAACCGGCTAGATCCCACTTGATCGCCTCTGCCATTGCAATGCCTGTATCGTCGTTCATACGCATGACAGTAACATCTAGGTCGCCCCTTGCAATGGCTTCAAGTTCAGCAGAGCCGCCTCCCCAACCATTCACTAAGATGTCTTGGCCCGATTCACGAATCGCTTCCATTGCACCGAGAGCGACATCCGTTGAACATGCATAGATAAAGTCTAGATCCTTATCGTTCTCTATGCTGATTTTAGCCGCTTGGTAGCCACTGTCTTTGTTTGATTTTGTGTAAAACGAAGACTTAAGGGTAAAGTTGGTATCCGTATTCACTTCATGGATAAAAGTATCTCCACGCGCATCACTGATATAGCCTTGTGAGTAATACAAAACAGAATACTTACTGTCTGGCGGACTTACTTGTTTAAAATAGTCCGCCAGTTTTAAACTGCCTGTCGCATGGTCAAAACCCACATACATAAATGGCTGTCTATCTGCCCAAGCTCGCACTGGCGTCGTGATATTTTGAAGAATCAGTTTGGTGTCTGTAGAGGTCAACACGTGCTCGATAAACTTGCGGTGGCGCGTGGTATCTAGCGTGAAAATCAAATAATCCGTCTTGTTTTCAATCGCTTCTTGCAACGAAATACTCTGCTGCGCGAGATCGGCATTAATACGGGTAAACACTTGATTTATTTGATAGCGGATCTTCAGCCTATCGAGACGCTTCTCAAAAGCTTGAATATTGCGAACCCAGTAATCCGAGATCTGTTGGCCCGGATACACCACGGAAATCGTAATTGGTTTGTCTTGGATTCTTCTCAGTGGCACAGGGTGATTTTGTACAGCCTCGACCATTTTATCGGTCAATGCTCTTTGTTCTGGAAAAGTGGAAAGATAATCTTGGTATTCCCAGTACCCATTGAGGACATGAGTACCATGGGAGAGAGCGGACGCAGAAAATACGGCAAGTCCAAACAACATCAGTAAACGTTTCATATTTTTCTCGTTTTATATGAGCTACTTTGGCTCATTTTTTAACCTAGCATGACACCATCTCTTTGTATGGCTAATGGATATTATGTAGGACAACGATGATAAATGATAGCGTCTAACACTAATTAGAACGACATTCTAAATGAGCAATATGTTAATTTGGAATGGAGATTAAGAACAACGAGTTAAATTATGATTTCAGCCCATTCACGGTAAGAGTAATTACCATTTAAATTCATAAGCTTAGCTAGAGCCGATATAGCTCCTTACACTATTAAGATTTAATCAATAACAAACATTTTAGCTATGAATTATGAGACTTCGATATATTGAATTTTGTCTTTTTGCCACTCAATAATCAGTTTGAGTGATACCAGTTTTTCTTTGCGGGATTTGGGCAACTGCTTGATCGCGTATTCGGTTTTCAACGCCTCACTTTTTGAGCCAACACCAAAGCTCCAAACCAGCTTAAGTGGGCCTTTACCTTTTAAAGCTTTGGCGCCTTTACCGGTTTGATGTTGTTCAAATCGACGTTCTAGATTGTTCGTCACGCCACAATAAAGGGCATTGTGACGATTGCGGATCAAGTACACGACCCAATCCGCATTTTTATCAGCATCTGACATTTAAAGCAGTGATTCAACCAGAGCCTTAAGCTCTGCCACTTCTGCTCGTAGGCTTGCAACTTCAGACTCAAGCTCTTCAAACTTTTCACTCGTTGCAGAGGGGGCAGCCGCGCTTACTGATGCCATCGCAAACGCTTCAACGTCCACTTCACCGCTCAACAAATGCTGGTAGCGTGATTCACGTTTACCCGCTTCGCGTGGCAGCTTCACAACCAAGGCACCTGCTTCTCTTGCAGCGAGTTTGTCTAATGTTGCTTCTACTTCTTTCACATCACTAAAGTTTGCAAGGCGACCCGTTCGAGTACGAAGTTCACCGGGTGTTTGCGCACCGCGCAGTAACATACAGCAGATGATTGCACGCTCTTGCTCTGTAAATTGCAGATCGCCGAACTCAGTGTTGCAGAAACGATGCTGATACTTATTAACACGGCTATTGAAGCTGCTCTCATCACTCACCATGCGACGTCCGATTAAACCATCAACTGCATCTAAAACATCTGACTCAGAAAGAGAGAGAACAGGTTCACGGTTACTCTTTTGATTGCATGCCGTGGTTAAACTGTTCAGTGTCAGTGGGTAATGATCGGGAGTAGTGACTTCTTTCTCGATCAAACAACCGATAATTCTCGCTTCAATTGGGGAAAGTACTGTGTTCATCGTTTTTCCTTTTTATTATTTTGATAATTCCATCTCAACACCTAACAATGCAGTAACTAGTGTTCAGACAAAATTGGTACTCGTTTCTTTCTGCCCTGTTCATCAATCATTATGATCTTAGAACGGTTTAGCTCTATTTCCACGACTTCCAAATAAGTACGCTCTTGTACATACGCATCACGAAGCTTGTTTTGTTCTGCTGAAGATTCAGTGACATTCTCGTCCAATTCTTCGTTTTCCAATTGTTGTTGATTCATTTCACATTTCGTATCAATGCAGTATCTACATGGGATACTAACTTGAACGGTAAGATAAAAACAATCACACATCAGCGAGAGTGACGAATAATTAAACAACCTTACTTTTGCTTTGATCTAAAGACTGTTACATCATCAATTGATGTGCTTTAATCAGAAGCAGACAACGTATTTGACGAATAGGAAAAGGAATCTATGAGCAGCGTATTTGAAATTGTTAACCAAGCACGACGTAAGAACAAACTTAAGCGTGAACTTTTAGACAACGAAAAGAAAGTTCGTGACAACCGTAAGCGTGTCGACCTTCTTGATAACCTACTTGATTACATCAAGCCAGAGATGACCCACGACGAGATCCTAGGCATTATCAAAAATATGAAAGCTGACTACGAAGACCGTGTTGATGACCACATCATTAAGAGCGCAGAGATTTCTAAAGCGCGTCGCGATATCAGCCGTCGTATTCGTGAACTAACAGAAGAAGACAAGCAAACCCAAGGTAAGAAGTAATCTAACCGAGTAAATTGACTTGCAATAATGTTAGCAACCCACTCTTTGTAGTGGGTTTTTTTGTACGTAAATTCTATCGTCTATACTTAATTGAACGTAAATGATTTGGTGACAGCAAGTTATCAAGTGAAGGTAAGTTACTAAGTAAACGCAAGCAATGGAGTGACCCTATGTACGCAAGTATTCTGATTACCTTAGCGCTATCATCAACTCAGCCCTACCCCGAAGAATTTGAGAGACTTTACACTGAAGAGACAGAAATCACTTATGACGATCTCGTGGTCGATGTTCATGGCTACAAGGTTCCGACCCGATCAGCATTTCGAGGTTGGATGCTCCTCAATCACGCTCAAGACCAAGTGAGAGCAATCGGACAACAACTCAAGGACAATGGCGTTACTCAGAGCATGCCTCTGCATCTCGTTCTATTGCAAGGGACGGATTGGGCAATGAGTAATACAACCTTGTTTACCCTCCCAAATAAGAAACATGTGCCAAACATGATCAATACCCTAAAGTACATACAACAATATATTGAGCCTGAAATCGGTGTTGTTATACCAGTATCTGGAGAGCGAACCGATATCTACAATCAACAAGCTGGTGGTGCACTGCGAAGTAAGCACTTAGAGTTTTGTGCCTTAGACCTAGTGCCTGCAAATGACATTACTCGCGAAGATCTACACGTGAAACTTAAAAATATTCATTCGGAATTCGGGCAAAAAAATAATGTTGGGCTTGGTTTATATTCAGGTGTTCGATTCCACATCGATACTTGTGGGTTTAGACAATGGTAAAGAAACACGATCAAGTCATAAAGACCTGCAATTTGCACGTGTCACTTAGACTCTAAAAACAAGCGAAATTACATAAGATTATGATTTTAAATGTAAATTAAAACTGGAACGCTAATTGATATTAATAACAAGTATCATAATTATTAATAGCAATTAGGAATTCAATATGAAGACGATGACTCAACGCTTTCAAACTCTGCTTTCTGTTTCAAACTTCAGTCTAGCTATCACAACCTTGCTTATGCTTCTCAGTATTATTGTTGCTTATCCAATGGCCGATCACTTCTCACGGCCAATTCAAATCGTCGCCCACATCAGCACCATCTTAGTCGCAGCCTTGCTGAACATCAGCTATGTCGGTCGTTGCCTTGCACAATACAACCTTGGATTGGAAGTTCGTTAAGTAGCGCCGCGCTAGCCTTGATACGGGAGCCCTAGACAATATCAAGGCTACTGAAAAGATCGTACAGCTGGTGAGATTTATAGGGTTTAGGTAAGTAGGCGTTCATACCGGCTTCAAAACAATCTTTGATGTCTTCTTCTAGAACACTGGCGGTTAAAGCTATGATGGGTAATGGTGTGACTTGTTGATCGGCTTCCCACTGACGTATCGCACGAGTCGCCGTTATGCCATCCATAACAGGCATCATGCAGTCCATTAAGACTGCATCAAACTGAGCACCCTGGGTGATGACATCCACCGCTTCTTGGCCATTACTGGCAATCAAATATTCATAACCCGCTTGCTCAAGGAAGAAGCTCGCTATTTTTTGATTCATCAGATTGTCTTCAACGATCAAAATGCGTCGATTCAGAGAGCGAACTTCTTCATCTTTTGCTTCCACTTGAGGCGTTTGCTCTTCGCCCACATCGAGAGATTGTAAGCTGGTTAAGAAACGTCGGCCCAAGAATGGCAAGGTATGAGTCGAGTGGACCGTTTCTCTGATTAGGTTGGTTTTAAATAGGTGATGCTGACAAACGATGACGCGAGCAAGAGGATATATCACCTTCAACGTCGCAAGATCTTTTTCCATAGAGTGGTGCAAGGTATGACAATAAAGTATGAAGTCACTTTCTTTTACACTTTCACTAAGGGCAGCAATGGATGACACCACATTGGCTCGAACATTCAAACGCTCACACTCTTTAACGAGCTGATCGAGGTAATTGAAAGAGTTCGAGATGATGGTCGCTCGGCTCAGGTTATCGAAAGTTTGAACAGGCGCTTCTACAACATCGACATACAAACAAAAAGTGAATGTAGAGCCCTCTCCTTTCACTGAACGCGCGGTAATGTAACCACCCATCAAATCAACAAGCTGTCGACAAATCGCAAGCCCTAACCCCGTACCGCCAAATTGACGGGTAATGCTGCCATCTTCTTGAGTGAAAGGTTCAAATATGGACTCTAACTTCTCGGGCTCAATCCCAATCCCGGTATCAGACACGCTGCATTCAAGCTTGCCCCTGCCCATAGACATAGGTGTATAAGCAATGTCAGTTGTAATTGTGCCCTTAGAGGTAAATTTGATGGCATTAGAAAGCAGATTGGTCAGCACCTGTCTCACGCGGTACTCATCGAAAAACAGTTGTGACGGCGTTTGATAATCGATATTGATGTCGAGCTCAATATCCTTACTTATCGCTTTCGACTGAATCACACTCACAGAGTCATAAACCGCTTCTCGCAAATCAGCATTGTGTGGTGACAACATCAAGTTACCCGACTCGATTTTAGACAGGTCGAGTATGTCATTCAGCAGCACCAGTAAAGAGTGAGAGGACGATTCGATATCCCCCAGTACTTCTTGTTGATTTGGGCTCAGTTGGCTTTGAGATAAGATCTCAGCCATGCCAATGATCCCGTTAAGTGGCGTGCGTATTTCATGTGACATATTTGCTAAGAATGCGCTTTTGGCTTTGTTAGCCGAAATCGCGTCTTCTTTTGCTGTTATCAACTCTTTGTTGTGCAGATAGTTGCGTTCCATCACTCGATTTAGGGTTTCAGTGAACTCGGCAAGCTCATCGTTCCCTTGGATACGAATCACCTTTGGCTGGCCGTAGCTATCAGCGCATTCCGACACACCTTTCAAAATAATCGACAGGTTTTTGTTTAAGCGCAGAGATGTCGCAACCCCAAGCCACATCAAAACACCAGAAGCGATGAGTATAAGCAACGTCATGACCAAGGTTTGCCTTTTCTGCAACGCGATATTCTTGGTCAGTTCAAACTGTATTTGATTGGTGTAAGCGCCAATCGCGTTTGAAATAGCCCGTTTTTTAACCTCTAAGCTTTTCAAGTGTTGATATATTTCGGGTGATGAAAAGTCCCCTTTGAGGATTCGAGATGTAAATTTGTCTTGGAATTCATCTTTGGCGACAGCGTTTAGCAACTGTCTAATGTTTGGAGAACGCGTATCCGAACGGAAAAATGTATCTAATAGCTGTTGCTGCCTCTCTAGAGCAGCGACATAGCTAAGCAAGTATTGGTTTTTAAACTCTGGGGAGCGATTCAAACTGAAGCTTAACCACGCTTCTCTCTGAGTCCAAAACACATAATGCGTAAGATTGATAAACATCGCTTCCGCTTGACCAATATTGCCATCGACTAAAGCCATGCGATATTCGGACAGCTCCATCAGCACGTCTTTTAACAAGTCGAAAGCGCGCTCTGTCAATTTTCTGCTGTCTGTCGTTTCAGGTGTACTAGCTAGGATCATCAACAACTTTTTCAATTCAGCTAACTGAGGGTCAATACTCCAATTGCTGTCGAACCGTTGAAGTCGCATTCCATACTGAGTCAGTCTATCCAGTTCTGATTGCAGTGTTAAAAGCAACTGACCTTTCTCAGGGGAGTCATTAGACAGCACCAACCATCGATAAGCATCACTTGAAACCGTATTAAAAAATTGAAGCGCTTCGACCTTAATACGCGTTGTTTCAAGGTGATTCATCTTCTCATCGTTCTTAAGCACTTCATTCACTGTAAACCCGAACATAATGAGTACAGAAACCGTGGAAAGAAAAATAAGACGCCATCTAATTGACATGTTTATCATTTTTATAACTACTCCCTTCCCGAAAGTAATTTACCTAACCCAAATTAAGAATAGGACATTAACAGAGGGTTATTGATCAAATTGGATATGAACAAACGATACTCTGAGCCCAGAACGAAAAATTAAAGCCAACTGGTATCCAGAAAAGTGCTTTAAAGCGGAAAGGCGTGCTTTTATTAAGACTGGTTTAAACAAGCGAGGTTTCAGTGAGCAAAAGGTAAACAAAAGACGTTTTCTCCAGTTATTATCACCGGCATAACAAGTACACATCCACATTCTGCGGCTCAACTAGACTGTGAATAATGACTCTGCGTGCTAACAAAGTGGATAGTTAGGTTAAAATTGTGACATCCAATCGTTTGCGTGATGCACTTTTCACACTCAAGCTAGGCTTATTCAAAGGTCGAACATCAATACTCGTTAATTCCCTTATTTATCGTTTACTGTTTACGTGTAACTTGAGTTAACGATCACACCTTTAATGTTCAATATAACCTGTATTACATATTATCCTTTGAATTGAGTATTTTTTGACGAAAAATAAGTGCTACAGATTGTTAAAGTCAATAGTCTTTATCTACGTTCAAATCTTGATTTATGGCTAATATAAAGCCAATTTACAGATATTTTGTCTGCATTTATTTTTCCTAGCAGAATAACCCGTCGCACCTTACAATCCTGCCACATAAAAATTACAAGTTACACACAAGGTATATCAGCACATTTAAGTGGCAATAGAGACCACAGACTGATGCCTCAAATCCCCTATGCTGATTGGCTTCCCTACAACCGCCATGAATGCAGAAACTTAACGTGAAAGGTCCCGAGTAAAGATGAGTCCCGAAAAGCACCTCCTAGATTGGCAAACTAGTCAAACCATTGCTGAATCCATCGCTCCAACTTTAGGTCAGTTATACCGTCAAAAAGGCGTAGAAGTTATCCTCTTTGGTAAGACCTTAGTTAACGCGACAACTATCGACATCATCAAAGCTCACCGCATCGCAAAACGTTACACTGGTTCTCCTCTTACAGCAGAACAGACTCAACCTATCATTCAACACCTTCTCTCTATGGACTTATCTCCATGTCGTATTGATGTTGGTCGCCTTGCGCATTCATTCTGGCAAGATCGCGAAGACACACATGGGTTGGATGATTTCCTACAAACTGCACTTATCGAATCGCTTGAAGGCGATGCAATGACAGAACCTCGTGACGTTGTATTGTACGGTTTTGGTCGTATTGGCCGACTGCTAACTCGTCTGTTGATCGAGAAAAGTGGCCCGGGGTACCCACTGCGTTTACGTGCAATCGTTGTACGCGGCGGCAAAGATGGCGACCTAGAAAAACGTGCAAGCCTGCTTCGTCGTGACTCTGTACACGGCCAATTCAACGGCAGCATTGTTGTAGACCAAGAACGCAAAGCGATCATCGTTAACGGTAACTTCATCCAAGTTATCTACGCAAACAAACCAGAAGAAGTGGATTACACGGCTTACGGTGTTGAAAATGCACTTGTGGTTGATAACACAGGCGTATGGCGTGACGCGGAAGGCCTGAGCCAACACGTTGCGTGTAACGGTGCGAAGAAAGTGCTACTGACTGCACCTGGTAAAGGCGACATCAAGAACGTGGTATTTGGTGTGAATGAAAATGTTATTCAGCCAGAAGACACCATCATCTCTGCAGCAAGCTGTACTACTAACGCAATCACGCCAGTATTGAAAGCGGTTCACGACAAGTTTGGCGTGCTGTCTGGTCACATCGAAACGGTGCACTCATTTACCAATGATCAAAACCTAATCGATAACTTCCACTCGGGTGATCGTCGTGGTCGTGCTGCATCATTGAACATGGTACTGACATCGACTGGCGCTGCTAAAGCAGTATCAAAAGCGATGCCGGAAATGGAAGGTAAGCTAACAGGTAATGCGATTCGCGTTCCTACGCCAAACGTTTCAATGGCAGTTGCGAACCTAAACCTTGAGAAAGGCACAAACAAAGAAGAGTTGAACGAGTACCTGCGTGAAATGGCGCTGTCTTCTGCTTTGTCTGCACAAATTGATTACACAGACTCGACTGAGATTGTATCTACCGACTTGGTTGGCTCTCGTCACCCAGGTGTGGTTGACGGTGTGGCGACTATCGCACAAGACAACCGTGCCGTGCTGTACATTTGGTACGATAACGAGTTTGGCTACAGCTGCCAAGTTGTTCACTGTATGGAACAGATGATGGGTGTACGCTACAAGACATACCCAGAAGTTTAATTAACTTCGCTCTTGTAGATACGTCCATCGCAACAAGCTCCACAACATAATAACTATATCTGCGAAGTCTGTATGGACTTCGCAACCCCTTTTGTTTTACTCCCCCGTATAAACAAGAGGGTTGCCACTTAGATCTGCTCTCTCTAACTGATCTAGGTGGCCTTTTTACATCTAGCGCCCTAACTTTTATCGCTATAATAAGATCTTGTCTTCATCACTCTTGCACAGCTTTACGTCTGTTATAACTCAACCTCAACATCTGACTGAATCGAGCTTGAACATGCAAGCACGTAGCCCTGTTCAATCTGCTCTGGCGTCAATGTTTCTTGGCTGCTTGATTCCACAGATCCTTTGGTCACTTTGCATTTACACGAACCACAAATCCCACTACGACAAGCGATAATAATTGGAACGCCTGCTTTTTCTAATGAATCCGCCAATGGTGTGCCAGTTTCCGCTTCAACTTCAGCGCCGAACGCAGGCACAAATACCTTAACAGCACTATTCGTATCGTCAGCAATTTCGGCGTTTGACGCTTCTGATTGAGCATCCTGAGTAGCAGGAGTAAAGCTTTCTTGATAGAAGTTATCCATGTTGAACTCAAGCTCTTTCAGATAACTCTCAATATCTTGCATGAAGCCGACAGGCCCACACAGGTAAACCGTTCTATCTAAGATATCTGGGCTCAGTTTCACCAACCAGTTTTTATCTAAACGACCTTGAGGGGCGGTTGTTCCTTCGTTGTCTTTTAACAGCAGTTTTAAGTTGAAATTCGCATGTGATTCATCGAGCTGATGAAGTTCTTGAAAGTAGATAGTCTCAAGCTTGTTGCGTGCCATGTGGACGAAATCAATCTCAATGTCACTGTCACTGTCTTGAGACAGCCAATATTTTACCATCGCCATTACGGGTGTAATGCCACAGCCCGCACTCACTAGCGTTACTTTCTTTGTTGCCGTTGGCATGCAATCAATACAGTTAAACGAGCCTGCCGGCTTCAACACAGAAACCTCGTCACCTTCATCAAGCTCATCAACAATAAAGTTCGAAACCAAGCCACCTTCCACACGCTTGACCGTCAACTTCAGGCGGTTATCTTCGGGGCAAGAAGCCACGGAATAAGCACGGTAATCCGTTTTCGTCGGCATATCTAAACCCAAGGTGATGAACTGACCGGGCTTAAAATTGAAATGTAAGTCTTGTGGAATACTGCCAAGCTCAAAGCTGACCGTATCTGGCGTCTCGTGCCATTTCTTTAAACACACTAAATTGATTGAATCGCTATCCGACCATGCATACATAGTTCACACACCTTACTGATACTAAAGAATTAAATCTAGAAAGCCCCGCCGCTGCACGTTCCTAAAGAACAGCAACAACGGGGCTTGGGAGTGGGCTTATATTAAGCCGCTAAGATTGTTTTAAGATCTTGCTCTGGCGTTGAGATAGAACGCATGTCGAACTCGTCTTGAATAATCTTTAGTAGGTTCTCTGTTAGGAAAGCAGGTGCTGTTGGCCCTGTGTAAATGCCTTTCACACCAAGAGCAAACAGAGTAAGCAGGATAACGATCGCTTTTTGCTCGAACCAAGAAAGAACCAGTGTTAGCGGTAGTTCGTTGATGCCACAATCAAACTCTTGCGACAGCGCAAGAGCAAGCTGAATCGCTGAGTAAGCATCGTTACATTGACCAACATCGAGCAGACGTGGAATACCGTTAATGTCACCGAATTGGTTTTTGTTGAAACGGAATTTACCACACGCCAATGTCAGGATTACTGAATCTTCTGGTGCTTGAGCTGTGAAATCTGTGTAGTAGCTACGTTCAGATTTGTCGCCATCACAACCACCCACAAGGAAGAAGTGCTTGATGTTGCCTTCTTTCACTTGTTCAACAACCGCAGGCGCAGCTTCCATCAAAGCATTACGACCAAAGCCGACAGTGATCATTTGCTCGATCTCGTCATGCTTGAAGCCTTCTTGCGCAAGAGCACAATCAATTACTGCACTGAAATCGTCACCTTCAAGGTGAGCAACACCCGGCCAGCCTACGATGCTACGCGTAAATAGGCGGTCAGCGTATGAGCCCACATCAGGATTAAGCAGACAGTTCGATGTCATTACGATCGCACCTGGGAAGTTCGCAAATTCTTTTTGCTGGTTCTGCCAAGCACTACCGTAGTTACCCGCAAGGTGTGGATATTTGTTTAGTTCAGGGTAGCCGTGTGCAGGTAGCATCTCACCGTTGGTGTAAACGTTAATGCCCTTGCCTTCCGTTTGTTGAAGGATCTTTTCTAGATCATGCAGGTCGTGACCAGAAACAAGGATACAGTGACCTTGCTTCGTCTTCACATTCACAGTTGTTGGTTGAGGGTGACCAAATGTATCTGTCTCGCCTTTATCCAGCATTTCCATGACTTTGTAGTTCATCAAGCCAATCTGCATAGACGTATCTAACAGTTGTTTTAGGTCTGATGGATCCGTACCTAGGAAAGCCATGATTTCATGGTATTCAGCAAAGATAGCATTGTCAGTTTGACCAAGAACACGTGCGTGCTCCATGTAAGCTGCTGCACCTTTTAGCCCGTAAAGACAAAGAAGGCGAAGACCAATCACATCTTCGTGTTGAGAGTCGTGACCACGGTTTACCGCCGCTTGAGGGGCAAGCGCCAATAGCTCTGAAGAGTCCGTTGGAAGGTCGAATTGAGCAGCAGCAGAAAGCGCTGGGATCTCAAAACCAATCAATGTCGCTGCCGCGCGAACCTGTTGTTCTAAGCGCTGCTTAAATTCATGAGATTGCTGTGCAAATTCAATGATACGAGCAGGGTCGAAGTTAACGTTGGTTAATGTTGCGAAAAACGCTTTTGGCGCCCACTCGTCGATTTCAGTATCAATAACATCACACGCACGGCCCAAATTGGCCCAAAAAGAAACACCTTGAAGAGAATGCACCAACACGTCTTGAAGGTCGGATACTTCAGACGTTTTTCCACACATGCCTTGTGCGAAAGAACAGCCTTTTACGGTTGGGGTTTGAATTGTTTGTTCACATTGAATACAAAACATATAAGGGCTCCAGTAATTTTTATTAACTGTAAGTACTTTGCTTACAGTGACTTATTCCAAACCCTATAGAGCATTAAGCGTGCCAACCTTTAAGTTATTGATTTTATTTAACTTAGTTTTATTCCATATTTTTAGTGCGTGATTATGACTACATATAAACTCCCTAACAGCACACATTCGTGTCATAGTGACTCTCTGAGATTTATTAACGACGTTCATGTTTCGTTCAGAATAGAAGCGATAAAGTAACAACATAGAAAAAGAGGAATGAATATGAAAAATATATTAGTTACGATTGTTGCATTGTTTACTGGCCTTTTGGCGTTATTCACAAGCTTGATCCTTGCTATTCCTTTAGCTATTGCAGCTTTAATTACTGGCAAGCGCATTCAGAATCAAATGAAGAAACAAGGTTTCGCAGCACATATGAACACTCGTCAGTCATCAACCAATGATGCCGGTGTTATTGAAGGTGAATACGAAGATCTTTCAAGCAAAAAGTAACCTAAACTTTAGTTTCAGACATAGTGAAAGCACAACAGAGACAAAATTACATAATGCAAAGAAAGCCCCTGCTAGCACTGCTGGCCTTAACGACTTTAAGTCTCGTTGGTTGTTCCAACGAGACACCGATACCCGCTTACGAAATATCTCCAGACTTACCTAGCTATCAGCAAGACAGCTTCGATGCCTACGTTAATGACACCCAAGATTGGTTATTGAAAAACCGTGTGTTCATGACGGAAGACAAGCAACTCGAGATCCAACTCAATTCACCAACCGAGTATCAACCAACCTCGCCAAACGGTAAGGCGGTGTTATTGGTTCATGGATTAGGCGACTCACCTTATTCATTTAAAGACATCGCTACGCATTTGGCAGAGCAAGGTTACTTAGTGAGAACCGTATTACTTCCGGGTCACGGCAGTCGCGTGGGTGATTTAATGCAGCCGAGCCTAGAAGATTGGCAAGGTGTGGTCGCTCATCATACGAAGTTACTTGAGCAAGAGTATGATTCTGTTTGGCTAGGCGGCTATTCAACCGGCGCGAACCTCGTGACTTCACAGGCGATGAACGATCCTAAGATCTCTGGGTTACTGTTGTTCTCTCCTGCGTTTCAACCAAGCTCGTCTGCTGTTCAATACGCAGGGCTAGCAAGCTACTTTGTCACTTGGGCTGATCAAGATCCTGAAGACAATGTGTTGCGTTACAACTCGTTGCCAATGAACGGAGCCTCGGTTTACTACGAGACATCAGAAGTCGTACGTGATGACTTACAAGATAAACACTTCGACAAACCAGTGTTTATTATGATGAGTGAAGGCGACAGCGTGATTGATACCAACTACGTTCAGCAAGCCTTTACTGAATCAATGCCGAATCCAAACAATGTGTTGGTTTGGCAAGGAGAGACGACTCTCGAGGATCCTCGCGCTGTTCAGTACAGCATGAAAATTCCAGAGCAACGTATCTCGAACGGCTCTCACATGGGCTTACTGTTCTCACCAAATAACCCTTATTACGGAATCAATGGTAGCGAGAAGATTTGCTCCAATGGTCAGGCAGAAGGCTTTGAAGAACAATGTAACGCAACCAGTGAGGTTTGGTATTCAGCTTGGGGCTATCGTGAAGAAGGGAAGAACCATGCGCGTTTGACCTACAACCCCTACTTCTCAGACTCGATGGCGAAGTTAGATGCCGTGCTGAACTCTGAAGGCTAATACGCTCAAGCCTTTCGAAACCAATCCATAGAACTCAAAAAGGCTCACTAGATAACCTCTAGTGAGCCTTTTTAATGAGTGTCGTTTCTGGTGAACGTCTAGGGTCTGTTGACCTTTAGAGCTGATTTTTGCAGCACTTTGTGGGAAATTTCTACAAGGCAGAGGCTTTGAAGTGTAGCTAGCCTATATGAGAAGCCGATAACGCAGTAGAAATGAACCACAAAGGCTGCCCGAAGGGTTCGGCTAGAATCGTTTTATGCTTTGTTAAGAAGTATTAACTTAGAATGACTAGGCTACATACTCCTTGCCGCGCCTAAAACGATTCTATCTCGAACAAAATTTAACCACTAAAAGTTAACAGACCCTAGTTACTTATTCTTATCGTTTACTGCTATATCGTCCACACCACGCGAACAGCAAGCAGGATCAGCACCACGCCAGATAGTCGATCAATCAACTGAGCTTTCGAGCGAATACGTTCAACAATCAACGGGCTAGACAGTACCAAGGTGATAAAGGTGTACCAAAGGCCGTCGACAATCAGCGGCGTTGAGACAATAATCACTTGATTGGTCAGTTCATTACCTAGCGCTACAAATTGGCTAAACAGAGCGATGAAGAACAATGCGATCTTTGGGCTCAAGATAGAGATCAAGAAAGCCTCACGAGCAGACTGCATGTAACTCATCTTTTCACCCGCTTCTAATTTCGCGGCAACACCACCTTTCGAACGTAACGCATTAACGCCAAGATAAAGCAGATAAGCAGCCCCCGCTAAGCTAATACCTTTAAATAACATTGGGGATTGCTCAAGCACAACGGCTAAACCAACAATGGTTGCGAACGCATAAATACCGATACCAGCAGCGTGTGACCAAGCTGCGATAAGCCCGTTCATACGGCCACCAGCCAAACTGTGTTTAGCGATCATCGCCAAGCTTGGGCCCGGAGACATTGCACCCAACAAGCAAATCGCTAATAAAGAAAACCAAATTGTTACTGTCATCATTCCATTCCTAATAAAATAAAGCGTTCCAGCTGCACGCTCTACGCTTAATACTCAATACTTGGCACTTACCATAATTCGCAGGAGGTATTATTTGAAATCAAAGATTATCATCACACCTATGATTTCAAGTCATACTGATATTGTAACTCGACTTTTGCATGGCTTGGAATGCTTTTTCTCGCGCCCATTTGTGGGCAGAGTCGCTGTCATATTTAGGATGCCACATTAACCAATAGGTATGCATTTCCTTATCAAATGGCAACGAAAAGTAGGTAGTATCGAGGTGTCGACCTAGGTTATAGGCGATATGTTCTGGCACGATCATCAGATAGTCGTCTTGCAATAACACAGTACCAGCAGATGAAAAGAACGGAACCTGTAAAGCCACTCTTCGCTTCAGCCCTTGCTTCTTCAATGCTATGTCCGCGTAACTGTCTTTATCTCCACCACCCGTCACTTTGATGTGAGAGTAGTGAACAATATCTTCTGCACTCAAAACCGCTTGTTGAGCCAGCGGGTGCGACTTTCGCATCAAACACACCGACTTATCTTCACCAAGTTTGATACTTGAGACATGTTCTGGCTTTGTGGGAAACATACTGGAAGCCAAATGAATCCCAGACTCGTTCAGTGCTTCAAGGTAGTTTGGCTGCCACAATCGATAAGCCAAATTAATGTTCGGCGCTTCAGCAGACACCTCTGCCACAATCACAGGAAGAATATACTGAGCAACATAATCACTCGAAGACAACACCAATTCACCCTGCCAGTCTTGCGGCTCGAAGGGTTTATCATCTAACAGGTGGTCAAACTCGCCAAGCAGGTCGTCGAGTTTACCTTTGAGTAGCAATGCACGGTTGGTCGGCACCAGTTTGTTGCCGTCACGGACCAGCAAAGGGTCGCCACACAAATCACGTAACTGGCTGAGCTGACGGCTCACCGCGGATTGTGTGATATGCAAACGTTGGGCGGCACGGCTCACATGACACTCTTCAAGAAGTACATGCAGTGAACGCAGTAGGTTTAAGTTGATATTGCCTAACATGAATGCACCGTCGCATTCTGTTTGTTGAAAAACTCGGTCAAAACCGTATGAGTCATTAAGTGGCGAAGATCCGGGTAACTTTGCAGCTGATCGCGAACTCGGTTCAAGCTCTCCATGCTTTCCACTTCCACGTACAACATCATATCTGTCTCACCGCTAATAGAGTGGCACCATTGCACCTCATCAATACTCTGGATTTGTTTCGCGTAAGACTCACAACTATGGTCACTACTCGACATGTCGAACTTCAACAAGATATAAGCGCACACATTCTTCGTTTGGTTGGGTTCTGCCACTTGAGCGCAGTAGCCCGTAATCACTTTGTCGCTTTCCAGTTTCTTGATTCTGGCGTTCACCGCTGAGCGCGAGAGGCTGACATCTCGGGCGATATCGCTCACTGAGCATCGTGCATTGGTTTTGAGAATATCCAAAATCTGGCGATCAAATTTATCCATGCTTCTGATTCTTTTCATTTATTGTTCTATTTATAACGCCTAATTTGACACAACTTTCCTACTTATAACAGCCATTCTGACAGCCGACACTTTCACACTGAATCGGATTAATACCGTTAAAATGACGGTGTCTTACGACGTTTCGCTAGCTGTATTATTGATGTCAACAATGTATGCTCTCAATCATAACTTCTCACACACCAGAAGAAAGTTACTGGAAGACCGTGACCAGAATCAAATAGCTAGGAGAGCGAATGACACAACTCAAACAAGAAATCACGCTTATTTCAGGAATCGGACAACTCTCGACGACCTTGCTAGGCACTGGATTATTTATGATCCCTGCGATCGCAGCAGGCATTGCAGGACAGTTGTCTCTTCTCGCTTGGTTAATCCTGTTTATCGCTATTTGCCCGATTGCACTGACCTTCGCATCATTAGGAAAACGCTACCCGAATGCAGGTGGTACTGCCTATTTTGTGCGCCAGGCGTTTAGCGAGCGATTAGAAACAAGCGTGGCGTGGTTGTTTGTGAGTGTTATTCCTGTCGGTATTCCAGCGGCCATTGCACTGGCTGGTGGTTTTGCTCAACAATTGTTACCCGCACCTCTCGATACACCACTTGGTGCTCAATCCTTTACCGTCGCCCTGCTTATTGCCGTCAATTTGATGGGCAGTAAATCTTCTGGCCGACTGCAAACCGTGATCGCATTGTCGATTTTTGCCTTAGTCAGCGCTTTTGTTTGGAAAGCCGACATCACGGCAACCGATGTTGCTCTTCCTGCCATCTCATCCAATTCAATGTGGTCTATCGGCGCTGCTTTAGCTGTCATGTTTTGGTGCTTTGTCGGAATAGAAGCTTTTGCTCACATGGGAGAGGAATTCAAAAATCCACAACGTGACTTCCCAATCGCCATCATTGCAGGCTGTTTTGTTGCGGGGCTAGTGTACTGGGCTTGTTCAGTAGTGATTCTTAAGCTGGGTGCTTTCGGTTCATCTGAATTCGATGCCGCATCCATCCCTTGGGTAACAGAACAACTGTTTGGTAATGGCTTCAAAACCGTCATCAGCGTGCTGGGGTTCTTTGCTTGCTTTGCCAGCCTAAACCTTTACACACAAAGCCTGTCTCGGATGATCTGGGCTCAGGCCCGCCAACACAGCCCTGCAAGTCGAATGGCTCAACTGAACAGCCGCGGCGTACCGCTCTACCCAACGTTAGCAATTGGCTTTGTCGTGCTTATTTCGTGTGTGATTGGTGAGCTGTCTAATTTAGACCTTGAGTTCTTTCTCAAGCTCGCCAACGGTATTTTTGTTCTGGTTTATCTGCTCGCAATGTTAGCCGCTTGCCGATTACTAACAGGCGCATCTAGATACACTGCCATGCTTTCATTGGTCATCTGTACCTTGGTGTTTATCTGTTTAAGTTGGTCGATGCTCTATGCTGTGACTGTTTTTGTGACATTGTCACTCCCTTGGCGGAAGTGGCTAGGTAAAGGTAAACCCACCGTCTCTATCGACAAGTTGTAACTCGATTCGTGATGAATCAGAAAATGGTAAACAAGCCCTACCAATATTACTGATAAAAAAGCCGAGCGATCTGTTTGATCTTCGGCTTTATGTCAGCCAATCGGATATTTCCAAACCCCAACACCACCCCACTCCAATCACGAGCATCACTTGATCCATATTCATAAAAATCAAACGGACGAATGATGATATTTTCAAGCTCAGCTCTATGACTCCATTCAGTCTCAGATATACCTTGATACCACTTCACGGTCACATGTAGCCCTGCTGCCTGACTGATCACTTCAAGATCACCGTTAAACTCGCTTTCAATCGCTTCTATCATGGCTTCATACTTGAGTTTGTATGACCGACGCATCTTTCTAATATGACGCAGCAAGTCGCCTTCTCGAACAAAATCCGCCAAAGCTTCCTGTGTGTGGGACGCCGTGTCTCCAGTAAGCGCGTCTTTGATCTCAAGACACTTCGCCACCAGACTTTCTGGTACCACTAAGTACCCTAATCGAAGGCCATTGAACATAACCTTACTCAGAGAGCCGACATAGATGATGCGATCATCGAACCCCAACTTTCCCGCCAACCCTTGCATGCAGGTATAAGGGCGATGAGCAAACTGGAACTCACTGTCATAGTCATCTTCAATGATCCATGACTGATGTTGATTGGCCCAATCGATCAGTTTAAGGCGCTGCTCAGTATTTAAAGTCGTGCCCATTGGGTATTGGTTACTCGGTGTGACATACAGAGCCTTAGCATTACTGGCCAACACTTTCTCAATATCCAACCCCACCTTTTCACGCACACTTACACCTTCTAACTCTAGTCTCAACAGATCGATAATTTTATGTACTTGTCGATAACCGGGTTCCTCCACGAGGATTTTGTCGCCCATCGCTAACGTTGCCATTAATCCGATTGAGATGGCTTGCTGCGCACCTGCGGTGATGATGATTCTGTCGGCATTACAATGAACGGAACGACTGCTTGCAAGATACCCACTCAACGCTTCCCTCAAGGCTGAGCTTCCCTGAACCTCTTGATTGCCCGCAATGTTCTGACGTGTAGAGTGACGTTGCAGCAACCTCTGCCATTTCGCAAAAGGGAACGCATCTAAGTCAGGAACTCCTGGGGCAAAGCTGCGGTTAATGTCGTTAGGTGTCGCTATGTTTGTACTCGGTTTACTGACTGTTTGTTTGACCTTCGGATCCTGAACACTGTTTGGCTTAGACAAACTTAGAAAGTGTTCTGGTTGTTCAACCGAGACATAAAACCCTGAGCCTTGCTTACTCTCGATATAGCCTTCAGTAACCAGTTGTTCGTACGCATAAATCACCGTATTTCGACTCACCGATAACTCGACAGCCAACTTACGTGTTGAAGGTAACTTACTGCCCTTGCTCCATAAATCTTGAACGATCTTCTCTCTTATCGCGTGGAACAAGGCGGTTTGACGCGTGCCGTGTTGTTCGTCTAACTGTAGATCACCGACATCGATAGGCTGCATAACTGGATCCAAATAGTGTTTAAAAGTGGCTCTATTTAATAGACCAGTTAATCGCTACATTAATCAAAAGGCAATGATTAAGGAGCGATTATGTTATCTAACACGAAAAGAACCACGATTAAAAAAGGGGCTCACAAAGCCGTATTTGAACAAGAGAAACTGCACCAAATTATTGATGAGAGCTTAATCGCACACATTGCATTGCAGGGCGAACAAGGACCAATGGTCATCCCGATGCTCGCGTGGCGAGTGGGTGATATAGTCTACATTCATGGAGCTAAAAACAGTCGCCTACTAAAAGGACTAAAAAAGGGAGAACCAACCTGTTTAACGTTCACCTTGTTCGATGGTTGGGTGCTGGCTCGTTCGGCATTTCATCATAGTGCGCATTATCGTTCTGCTGTGGTATTGGGGTCATTTTCAGTCATCGATGACAATCAAGAAAAGGATCGCTTGTTGAATATCTTTATTGAGCAAATCGCACCGGGCAGAACCGATGAAGTGAGGCTCAGTAATGAAAAAGAACTCACTGCGACCGAGTTGTTGGCGATACCTTTAACAGAAGCTTCCGTGAAGATTGGTAAACATGGAGTGAATGATGATAAAGCCGATATGGACATTCCAGTTTGGGCTGGCGTATTACCCTATAGAACTGTTGTTGGGCCGTTAGAAACCGTTCCAGAACAAGAAGGCATCATTGAAACACCAGATTACCAACAAGCTTATGGTGAACGCTGGTATCAGAATTAACACTCGAAGATGGTGAACTTGATAAAATTGTATACAATCTGAATTACAAAAATTTAACATGACTCAATAATGTAATCAGACGATGAAAACGAACAAGGATATTCTGCCGTTTCAAGGCTTGCTCAATGGCATTGGGCAAGTCTATTTCACACCGTCTATCATGACGTCGACTTTGCTGTTGCTTGCCATTTCTATTGAGTCACTGGCGCTGGCTTTTCTTACCTTACTTGGCGCCAGTTGCAGCTATGCATTAGCTTTCTATGGCTATATGTACACCAACACCAACAAGTCAGTTGACGACATTGATAGTGGAATGTACGCGCTAAATGGCGCTTTGATTGGTTTATTTATCGGTAACTTTTTTGGTGTGACACCATTATTGGCTTTAGTGACTGCGTTAGGTGCATTACTCACGGTGCCGATTGCCCACATCGTATTCAGTTTTGAGAAATATCGCGGTTACACTAGCGCCTTTATCCTCACCACTTGGCTGATTTATATTATCCAATCAACCTTTGAGCTGTCAGCGTTTTCTGCACCTGATTCCGCACTGATGCCACTCATCAGTATTGAGGCTAACTCGTGGTTCAACCTGCCGACAGTGGTGATCCCGTTGTTAAAAGGGATAAGCCAAGTCAGCTTCATCGAAAATGCGTTGTCGGGGCTCGTTATCTTAGTCGCCATCGCACTCAACAATATCAAGTATGCCATTTGGGTTATGCTCGCAGTAATAATTAGCACCGTATTTAGCGGGTTGATTGGCGCTTCTAACGAACTGGTAGCCCAAGGTCTTTACGGGTACAACGCCATTCTTGCCACTTTAGCACTTGTGCCCTATCCGCGAATCCGTTGGCCGTTAATCCTATTAGGCATGCTGTTAAGCTGTCTCATCACACTTGGTTTTCATGAACTGTCACTGTTACCACTCACCGCCCCTTTCATTTTGAGTACTTGGGGGATGGTTTACTTGTCCAGCCTGATCCATAAACGAACCATAAGTTAGCTCTGAATAGTTACAGGCCAGTTTTTAGGCGCTCAACATATTGCTTGGGTGTCAAACCTCGATGTTTCTTAAACATCCGATTAAAGCTCGCGACATTGGTATAGCCGAGCCTCGTCGCGACTTTATCTATTGGCACTGAATACATCAACAACTCCACCGCCACATTACTTAACGCATAGCCCATAATGGTAGAAAAGTTGATGCCTAAGTTATGCAATCGACGTTGAAATTGCTGTTCAGATAACCCAAGCAAACTCGACACTTTATGCAGTGTTGGCAGGCCGAAATGGCGACTGTAATTGATCATCTCATAGGTCACCTTATGCTCATCCGCGGCATCAGGCATGTTGAGGTAATTATCTAAGTCATGAAAGTTCATTGCCAAGCTCATCTTGCCGCTAGAAGGGGCTTGATTGCTCGATAACCTCGACTGGCTTGGTATCCAGATTTCAGTTCGTGGCTGGCCCCACTGAATATTGCACCCAAAATACTCTTGATAGAGTTGAGTGTTCTCGCGATAACCTGCGATAGAGACGGCTGCGGGAGTAAAGTCGTCTCCCAAGTAACGCCTTAATATCTTCATCATAAAGATGGCAACTCGAATTGAGTCATGAACTTTACCCACCTCAGTATAAGCAGGATTGTCGTAGCACCATTTGATGAAATTACCGACTTGAGCGCCATATAGAAAAGCCCCGGACTGCAAACAGTGCAACCCGATGTTAACTCGACGTATAGACGACGCCAGATCGTGCCCCGAGAAAAACCAGTTCGAGAGAGGGCCTAGCCTTTCAATATCCACCCTATCAGCAAGCTTCAAGATAATATCGGGAGGCTCAGTGGCTCAGGCTCCACATATTCAGCTGCGTCCCGATTCAACTAATGTGTCGGGAAAAACTTCCAAAGTCCACATCGACCCAAACCAGGATGTGACTGAAGGACAGCTAATTTACGAAATTGATGACACTAAATATGTCATCGCAAGAGACAAAGCCAGCGTTCAACTTGAATCTGCAGAGGTCGCTTTAGACACAGCTCGTCAAGAAGTGAGCATTGCAAAAGTCAGCTATCAATCGGCGCTTGAAGACATCAAAGCTTCAGTCGCACAAATAGATTCGGCTAAAACAGACTTAGTACTGCAGTCAAAGACGCTTGATCGTTACCAGAAGCAAAACAAAGTGGTAGAACATACGATCACTGAAACTGACATCGACCAACAAACAGCAAAGGTAGACTTAGCGACGTATAACGTTACGACATTGGAATCTCAGCTTAGCAAGAAAGAAGTCGATGCCGAGAATGCGAAGTTGAACATCCACAAAGCTGAAACCAATGTGAGCAAGAAGCAAACTGAGGTCGATTCAGCAAAGGCAACACTGGCACAAGCACAATGGGACTTGAACAGCACCAAAGTCACGGCACCGACTGACGGCTTTGTAACGAACTTTATTCTTCGTGAAGGTCAGCGTGTTTCAATGATGCCTCGTATCCAGATGTATACCGAAGAGAAGTACGTGCTGATGCGAGTTAACCACCAAGCGATTCGTAATATTAAGGTCGGTCAACCTGCGGAATTTGCGACAGCGGTATACCCAGGAAAAGTGTTCTCTGCAACCGTAGAAGGCATTGTAGAGGCCACTGGTGAAGCGCAAGCAAGTTTGCTGGGTATCGATGAGCAGGTTCGTGTTACCACAGGCAAAAACCTTCAGAACAAGCACCACTTTGTTCGTTTAAAAATTGATGAGGCAGAGGGTTACGATATTCCTGTTGGCTCTGTCGGATTAGCGTGGGTAAGCGGTGAGAAGCCTATCAGCTTTATGGCGTTCCTAGACGTAATACGCGGGATCATCATTAGAATGAAGTCTCAACTGTACTTCTTCTACTCCATCTAATACTTCCTATTGGTGAAACAATACCCAAGCCCGTGCGCTCTTAGATCGCACGGGCTTTTTGTTTATTTCACCATTCGTCGCCAGAAAGAACACAAACCCGAAAAACGAATAAACACTCTAAAGTTGCAAATCGCAATTGCATTTTGCAATTGGGTATTTCAAAAACGCAAATTAAACGCTCAAATACGCACCAGATTGCTATAAAACTGCCGTTTTACGTGGTTTTAAAAGTTGGCACACTAACTGCAATGTATATATTGACCCTTCTTAAGCCGAGGGTCACCTAGCCAACTGACGTTGTTAGTGAACCTATTCTTGTTCACAAAATATATAGGCCAATTGCGATTATTGCGATTGGCTATTTTTTTGCCTGCAGTTTGGCCAACCGCCCTCTTTTTCGATACAGACACCCATTCAGACGTATAATAATAAGCATTCATAGCCAACCAAGAACAGCAGATAACCAACGCATTATAGAAAACGTTTTCTATTTGTTTTTTTTAAATAAAGACAGAAAATAACCCTATGTTTTACAAGATAATTACTGCAATAACTGGTTTTTATGGGCAATTATTGACAAAATTAGCATTGACTATGTGATTTATATCACCATAATGCGCAAGTTTGCCTGCAATACGGCGACCGTTAATTTTAATTTTGATCATTTGCGGAGGTAAAAAATGGCTGCTGATAATAACTACAGTCTAGGGCCGGTTCCTACATCGGCTAGGAAAGGAGTCGCTTCACTCACCATGGTAATGCTTGGACTCACTTTCTTCTCTGCAAGTATGTGGACAGGTGGTTCACTCGGGACAGGTCTTTCATTCAACGATTTCTTCCTCGCCGTTCTCATCGGTAACCTAATCCTCGGTATTTACACTTCTTTTCTTGGCTACATCGGCTCATCTACTGGCCTCTCTACCCACCTCCTTGCTCGTTTCTCTTTCGGTACTAAAGGCTCATGGCTTCCTTCTGCTTTACTTGGTGGTACACAAGTCGGTTGGTTTGGTGTGGGTGTTGCGATGTTTGCTATTCCAGTACAAAAAGCAACGGGCATTGATACCAACACCTTGATTATCGTATCTGGCTTATTGATGACGGGTACAGTGTACTTCGGCATTCAAGCGCTAATGGTGCTTTCAGCGATTGCAGTGCCTGCGATTGCGATTCTGGGTGGTTACTCAGTACTGACTGCGGTAGACAGTGTTGGTGGACTAGAGCAATTGCAACTTATTAAACCAGAGACGCCAATGGACTTTTCAATGGCTCTTGCAATGGTTGTAGGTTCGTTCGTAAGTGCGGGTACGTTAACGGCCGATTTCGTTCGCTTTGGTAAAAAGCCAGCAAGCGCAGTATTAATTACTATGGTTGCGTTCTTCATCGGTAACTCGCTGATGTTTATCTTCGGCGCAGCAGGAGCAGCAGCAACCGGTCAGGCTGATATTTCAGATGTGATGATCGCGCAAGGTCTGCTGCTTCCAGCCATCATCGTGCTTGGCTTGAATATCTGGACAACCAATGAAAATGCACTTTATGCATCCGGTTTGGGTTTATCTAACATCACTGGTCGCTCAAGTACTACAATGTCAATCATTAACGGCATTATCGGTACGATTTTCGCACTTTGGTTATACAACAACTTCGTTGGTTGGTTAACCTTCCTTTCGCTGGCGATTCCACCAATTGGTGGCGTAATCATCGCCGACTTCTTCGCGAACCGTAAACGTTACAAAGATTTTGCAAATGCAGAGTTCCAAACCGTTAACTGGGCTGGCATTATCGCGGTAGCAACAGGCGTAGCCGCTGGTCACTTCCTACCTGGCGTTGTTCCTTTGAACGCAGTGTTAGGTGGTGCAATCAGTTACCTCGTGCTTAATCCTCTATTGAACAAAAAAGCTCTGAAATCTCAGGCCGCTTAAGGACACACTATGACAACCTTATTAATCAAGAACGCGAAACTTCAAGACCAAGAAGGCTTGAAACAGATTCTGATTGAAAATGGTCAATTTTCTCGCATTCTCGATAATGGCGCGCAAATCAATCATCAAGGCGACATCCTTGATGCTGAAGGTGGCATTGCAGTTACTCCTTTCTGTGAACCGCACATCCACCTAGATACTACTCAAACTGCTGGTGAGCCTAACTGGAACATCTCTGGCACTTTGTTTGAAGGTATTGAGCGTTGGGCTGAGCGCAAAGAACTGCTATCAATCGAAGACGTAAAGTCTCGTGCCAAGCAAACACTGAAATGGCAGATAGCTAACGGTGTTCAACACGTTCGTACACACGTTGATGTGTCTGACCCAACACTCGTTGCGTTAAGAGCGATGGTTGAAGTTCGTGAAGAGATGAAAGAGTGGGTCGACATCCAGATCGTTGCATTCCCTCAAGAAGGTATTCTTTCATACCCTAACGGCAAAGAGTTGCTTGAAGAAGCAGTGAAGATCGGCGCTGACGTTATCGGTGCTATCCCTCACTTCGAATTCACTCGTGAATACGGGGTTGAATCTTTGCATTATGTGTTCGAGCTTGCACGCAAGTACGACTGTCTGATCGACGTTCACTGTGATGAAATCGACGACGAACAGTCTCGCTTTGTGGAAACATTAGCAGCTCTTGCTCATAAGTTTGAAATGGGCGAGAAAGTAACTGCTAGCCACACCACTGCAATGGGTTCGTACAACGGTGCTTACACATCTCGCCTGTTCCGTCTATTGAAGATGTCAGGTATCAACTTCGTGGCAAACCCGCTAGTGAACATTCACTTACAGGGCCGTTTCGACGATTACCCGAAACGCCGCGGTGTAACGCGCGTTAAAGAGATGCTAGCAGCAGACATCAACGTTTGTTTTGGCCACGATGATGTGTTTGACCCATGGTACCCACTGGGCACAGCGAACATGCTTCAAGTTCTGCACATGGGACTGCATGTAACACAGGTTATGGGCTACGACCAAATCAACAACTCACTTGATTTGATCAGCAAGAACTCTGCTCGCACATTGAACATTCAAGACAACTTCGGTATCGAAGAAGGTAAGCCAGGTAGCTTGCTGATTCTTCCTGCTGACAATGGCTTTGATGCAGTACGCCGCCAAGTACCAGTGCAGTACTCAATACGCCACGGTAAGGTGATTGCAGAGACTCAACCAGCGAAAACAAAAATAAATTTAGATCAAACTGAAGATATCAACTTTAAGCGTTAATATCGTCTATACTAATGATCAAAAGGAAGCTGAGATGCTTCCTTTTGTTGTGTTGGACGAAGCGACAAAACTATCACTAAATCAGTGTAAATCTTGTACATTCGCACGGTATGACAAAAAAAGCACAAATTTCTTAAGCAATGCGTGTACATCTCAAAAGACTGTGTTAACATGCTCTCGCTCTGTTAGCCGGAGTTATTTAAGTTAGATGAATAGTAAAAAATTGACATGTAAAATCGTTACCCGTTTTTGTAAGTAGTTTTTCCTTATTTCTTAGCAATATTAAATAATTCAATTATCAGCGCATTGCATTAAATGCAATCAACAACTTAGAAAATTTATGAATAAGGGACAAATTATGTCTAACACAAATACTGGCACTGTAAAATGGTTTAACGAAGAGAAAGGTTTCGGTTTCATTTCTCAAGACAACGGCGGCGCTGACGTATTCGTACACTTCCGTGCAATCGTTTCTGAAGGCTTCAAAACTCTGAAAGAAGGCCAAAAGGTTTCTTTCGAAGTTGAAAACGGTCAAAAAGGCCTACAAGCAGCAAACGTTGTTGCTCAATAATTAGCTCTTATAGCTAAAAAGAATTTTAAAGCGCTGATTTTTATCGGCGCTTTTTTATGCCTGCTTATAAACATTTCCCCTCTCGATACAGGCTTTCCCCCGTAAACTCTGAACAAATGCAAATCACCAGCCAAGCGTCCTCAACCTAGACTTTCTCAGTTAAAGCTCAACGATCAATTTACGTCACTTTTTGTATGCACTTCCCTAGACAACACTTAATTCTCAGCAATCTTTTGATACTAACTCACGCTACGCCGAAAGTTTGATAAGCCCAAATATGGTTAAAGAACAATCCATTAGATTACGCCTATGAATACGCAATCGATATTCACAATAAAAATGAGTTATTTATCCAACCCTCATCCACTAATCATATAATTTTTAAAGCAAAGACCTTCGAAATCCGCTAACCTTGTTCGCAAGTGGCTTAGTTGTTTTGGTATCTGCAGTAAAAATAATGAACAAAGACGAATTTCAGAAATCCACCGCAAATCTAAAAAAAGCGGTGCCTCTTATGATGAAGAACAGGGTGTCAACGACACCTGCAAATTACGCACTTTGGTACACCTATGTCGATAACGCTATTCCCCAGCTGACTCAAGACATGGATGGTGTTTTAGAACACTACGGTATTTGTCCTCCTGCCGTTGGTGAGCAGCTATACAACAATTATGTTGCCAGCAAATCCGAAACCAATATCAATGACCTTCGCGCTAATTTGGAACTGTTAGTTTCTGAAGTTTCCAATTCAATGAATGACACCCTGACCGACACCTCCGCTTTTTCTGACATGATCGATAAAAGCTTCGAGGACTTGGCTCGTGTTGATAATGAAAGCCTATCTATTGATGAAGTCATGTCCTTAGTTCGACAGCTGGTGTCTGAATCCCGTCATATTCGTCACTCTACTCAGTTTTTAAACTCTCAGCTAAACTCTGCAACCTCAGAGATCACCAAGCTAAAAACCCAGTTAGTAGAAGTTCAGAAAGATGCGCTTTTCGATAGTACAACCACACTCTATAACCGTCGCTCTTTCGACCGTGACATAGAAACCCTTTGTGAAGCACAACAATCTTTGTGTCTGATTCTTCTCGATATCGACCACTTTAAAAATTTCAACGACACCTATGGCCACTTGTTTGGCGATATGGTGCTTAAAGCGATCGCTCGCAAGCTGAAGTTAAGTTGCCGTGAAGGTATTTCTGCCTATCGATTTGGTGGTGAAGAGTTCGCGCTGATTGTGCCTAACAAGTCTTTGCGTATTGCTCGTCAACTCGCTGATACCAATCGTCGCTCTCTAGAAAAGCTGTCGATTAAAGATCGCCGCAGTGGTCAACAAGTCGGCAGTATCACTGCATCGTTTGGTGTCGCTGAACTTGAACCCGGCGAATCAGCTCAATCGCTGATTGAACGTGCTGATAAGCTACTTTATGAAGCGAAATCACTTGGCCGTAACCGAGTCATGCCTTTGTAAAACACACCAACAATGCTCTTATCGACATATTAGTCGGCTCGTATTGAGACTAGAAAGCCCCAAAGTTCATTATCTTCGGGGCTTTTTCTTTAGTTGTATAAATTACTTTAGCTAACTAGGATTCACCGTTAGATCTGGAAGCAATAATTCAAGCAATAGTCTTCACCACTCTTTGCTCTGAACTCTTTATCTTCACTGCATGCCTTTGGTTTACCCTTTGCGTCACCTTGAATCAAACTGATCCAGTGGCGCATCGCTGCAATGGTCTCTTCACGCATTGTGGTTGTTGCTTCCATTGGTGATTGGCCAAACGTGGTGCATGATTCCAACTGAATATCATCAATTTCTACTAGCTCAATACAACCTGTCCCTTTGTGGCAACCAAACATCACCTCTAGGTGGCTGCCACTGCCATCTCGAAACAAGATAGAGTCTGGGTCGTTCTTCTCACCCATGTACGCTACAAACTGCTTAGGGTGCTTCAGACCGCTGTGCTGACCGTCTTTAAAGTAAGCCATAATATGGCGGTAATCGACTACGTAGCTGGTTACGTCTTGATGTGAGCCATTCTCTAGTGGGAATAGTCGATCAAGCAGCTGCTTTGCTTTCACTTGCTTTTCAGTTTGCTGATTAGCATTGATTGTCTCCACGGCAAAGACAGCTTCAGCGATAAATGGCTTTGATTGTTTTTGGATTTCTGTTTTATCGAATGTAAGCATATTCATAGTCTTTCCCTCTTGACCAGTCCGGTGATAACCACCGATTTCTACAGCAAAAATGTGTCCTAGAGCAATTATTCCAAACTAACGTTTAATTTATTTGTCATTTTGTGAATTGCTTAGTTTGTAGATTAGCGCTTTTTTACATACAATTTCACAACAAAAATTTTACAATGTGAATTTTACAAATATGGCCTTGTCAAAAAGTTTAGTTCGTCAGTCACATTTCCTAGGTACGAAAATACGTAACCTAAGAAAACGTAACCATTTAACGATGGAAGACCTGTCTGCGCGTTGTATTAGAATCGACCCAGAATGTGCTCCTTCCGTTTCTTACCTTTCAATGATTGAACGTGGAAAGCGGGTTCCGAGCATCGATATGCTGGAAGTGATTGCACAGGTCTTTCAGAAGAATCCGACGTGGTTCCTCGACGACGAATCTGAACAACAAGCCATTGCTCCTGATAAGGGGAATCGTGGTGGGATAAGTGGCATGGCGCTCGAGCCGAGCTTCCTATTCTCAAACGACATCCTGCAAATTGCGATTCCTGAGATGCTGTCACAAACGGGCATTTCAGGCCGCCAGTTTGCGCACCTCTTGATTCGAGCACACCAAGAGAGCAACCAGAACCACTTCCCTGACCTTGAGCGCGCTGCGGAAGAAGTAGGCTTAAAACGTCTTAACCTCAGCGTAGAAGACCTGATAGACATCGCTAGAAGCCTAGGAATCAACATCCGCTGGGTGACGCGCACGCCGCAAGACGTCGTCGATGAGCTCGGAATTAACGCTAAGCAGTTAGTGACCTCCTTCTTTGAGCCTCCCGGTACTATCTTCTTAAACGAGATTCTTAAAGAGTATCCAACTCGTCTGAAATACGACCTTTCGGTTTATATCGGTCATTGCATTCTGCACAGCAAAGAAGGCCTAAAGAGTGTGTTGTCGGTCGGTAACAACAACACGTGGGACGACAACCAGGTATCAGGCTCTTCACAGCTCAACTCCCAAGATATTCTTCAAGCATGGCGAGACTTTGAATCCAGCTTCTTTGCTGGCGCACTTCTGTGCCCGAAAGTCCCGTTTAGGCAGCTACTTGACCGCACTGGTTACGAAATCGACGTTCACAAAAGAGCAGGGGTTTCCCCCTCTGTTGCGATGCGTCGAATGACTGTAGTATCGCCCTACCCTCACTGGCACTACTTTGATGCTTATGGGCCGGGGAAACTCAAGGCGGTATATCGCGGGAACGGGATTCCGCTACCTTGGGGAAATATGAGAACGGTCGCTGACCCATGTCAACATTGGGCTGTGTTCCGTCGATTATCAGAACCTCGAGCGGGAAGCTCGGCTCAAATATCCATTTTGAACGTGGGTGATGAGCCAAGAATCTACTGCTGTGAATCCATCAATATGACGGATCCTGCGGGTAACAATCGTGTGTTGTGTGCTGGTATAGATCTCAACCCTGCGATTGATGCTCAAGGCGGTAATTCAAGAGACATAGCAGAGCAGCTTAAAGCGTCATGCGTTAACAATGGTGGCTCTGTGGCAATTCCGCGTAACATCAAAAAAGATCTCACGACAATAGCCAAGATTCTAAATATAAATTGGATTGAACGTGGGATTGAGACAGAGGCGAGGCTTATCTGCTCCAGAGGTGGAGAATGCCCACGCCAACCAAGCTGTTACTCTAAGTGTGGTGAGTAAAAAAGTAATAACAAAAAATAGAACCTAAATTTCAGGCAAAAAAAGACCAATCACAATAAGGGTGATTGGTCATATATTTTGTGTGAACAAAAAAGGTTCACTAACAACGTCAGTTGGCTAGGTGACCCTCGGCTTAAGAAGGGTCACCATTACTAATGCAGCATGCGTGCCAACTTTTAAAACACGTATTTACTACGCATCTGGACACGTATTGGCCGGATATCCTTGTTTGTTTTGCAAACTGGAATTGCAAATTGCAAAATCCAACAAAAACGCTAGTGATTATGTTATTATTAATGAATAATTAAAGATTCATTACCCTTCCCAAAAATGTCATATTTCCCTTAGATTCAATCACTTTAAACAGCAATAAACCTCCCCTAGCTTACTCAAGCTATACGGTTACTCAACATCAACAATACCCCAAACAGCGCCCATAAAAAAACGCGAACATTGAGATTCAATATTCGCGCTTATTCGATTTCTATGACAGAAAGAACTTAACCCACCAGACGCCTTTTTATAAAGCGACTCCTGTTCATTGCTCTTTCAATATCTCAGAAAAGATTACTTCTGAGGAGCTGGCTTAGAACGGCTTCGAGACGGTTTGTTTGTCGAAGGTTTGTTGCTTGTCGGCTTATTTGACGACTTGCTTGGGCCGTAGCTACCGCCGTAACCAGACTTCTTAGGTTTGCCTGCAGGTTTACCCGCGTTGTTTGGCTTACCAGTACCGTTAGATTTACCCGCACCGCTTGGTTTGCTCAGAGTGTTCTGAGCACCTGCGTTATTTGCAGCAGGTTTCTTACCAGATGTCGGCTTACGCTTTGGAGCCGAACCATTACCAGCTACATGACGCTTGTTCTTACCTGCTGGCTTGTGCCCGCGAGCGTTATCACCAGAGCGTTGACCATCAGCATGTTCACGTGGCTGTTTTGCTTTCTTCGGTTTCTTAGGCTTGATTGGACGTGACTCCAACCGAGACTCAGGTAACTTATTTACTGGAGAGAAACCTTCCAGTTCACGACGCTCTAGCACTTGTTGAATCAGGCGTTCAATACCGAACAGCTCACCCACTTCATCAGCACAAACCAATGAAATCGCTTTACCTACTTCACCTGCACGGCCAGTACGACCGATACGGTGTACATAGTCTTCTGATACATGAGGAAGATCGAAGTTAACTACTTGAGGCAGTTGCGGGATATCGATACCACGAGCGGCGATATCAGTTGCAACAAGTACTCGTACCTTACCTGTTTTGAAGTTCTCTAAGGCTTTAGTACGTGCACCTTGGCTCTTGTTACCATGGATAGGTGCAGCAGTGATGTCTTGCTCTTCAAGGAAGCGAGCAAGCTTGTTCGCACCGTGTTTCGTCTTGCTGAACACCAACACTTGTTGCCAATCGTTATCTTTGATTAGCTTCGCTAGCATTGCGCTCTTTTTCTTTTTGTCTACTGGGTAGATGCTTTGCTCAACCGTTTTTGCCGTCGAGTTTGCAGGGCTTACTGAAATCTCAACAGGATTGTTCACTAAGCCTTTCGCTAAGCTGCGGATATCATCAGAGAACGTCGCTGAGAACAGTAGGTTCTGACGCTTCTTAGGCAAGAAAGCTAAGATCTTACGAATATCGCGGATGAAACCCATGTCTAGCATGCGGTCCGCTTCATCTAGCACTAGGATTTCTAGTTGGTCAAAACGCACTGCATTTTGGTTGTATAGGTCAAGTAGACGACCAGGTGTTGCCACCAACACGTCACTACCTTTACGCAGTTTTTGCATCTGAGGGTTAATCTTCACACCACCAAACACTACCGTCGAAGTCAGCGGTAAGTTAATGCCGTACTTCACTACGCTGCCATTCACTTGCGCAGCAAGCTCACGAGTTGGCGTTAGCACGAGCGCACGAACTTGGTTCTGACGTACGCGAGTACCTTTCGATAACATTTCAAGAATAGGTAGCGTGAAGCCTGCAGTTTTACCTGTACCTGTTTGAGCAGCGGCCATAACATCTTTGCCCGTTAGGACAGCTGGCACGGCTTTCTCTTGTATTGGTGATGGCTTATCGTAACCTTGTGCTTCAATAGCTTTAAGGATCGGTTCAGAAAGGCCAAGGGAGGTAAAACTCATAGATTATTTTCTCAGTTGAATAACATTTAGTATGAGCAACACGTTAAAAAGTGCGTTGCTTCAGCTTTTGCTCATCAAATACATTGATACGGAGCAAAGCGCGGTATTCTGAGGCTTTTCCCCCCATTCAGCAACTAAATTCTAATCGCAGCTAAAATTCAACCTAGATAACTTGTCGCTTCTGTTCGTACATTTTTTCATCAGCGGCTTTCAAGAGCGCATCGACATCATTGTAGTTACTATTGTGAATAACCCAACCCACACTGATTCTGAGATAAATAGAGTGCGCTTCGTACACAACTGGCGCCGAGCATATCGCCTTTCGTAGTTTAGTCACGATTGAAGATACGTGTTGATCATCGATAATGCGTGGCAACAAGACCAAGAACTCATCACCGCCTATCCTTGCAACGATATCTGAAACACGCAGCTCACTTCTTATGCGGTTAGCACACTCGATCAATACCTGATCGCCTGCCGCGTGACCATAAGTGTCGTTGATTGCTTTAAACCCATCGAGGTCGATATTTACAACAGCAAAGGTTCTCGCTCTCTGTTTTTGAGTGGTTTTGAAAGCCTGCTTGAGGCTATACATGAAG
Source organism: Vibrio sp. 10N.286.51.E5 (assembly GCF_041469125.1). Taxonomy (NCBI): domain Bacteria; kingdom Pseudomonadati; phylum Pseudomonadota; class Gammaproteobacteria; order Vibrionales; family Vibrionaceae; genus Vibrio; species Vibrio sp. 10N.286.51.E5. The sequence goes on from NZ_JBFRJZ010000020.1 coordinate 64,578, forward strand.
TATCGACGATTCGGTAACATCGTTAGCTCATCATGCATAGAGCGGCTATCTGCAATCCGGTACAGACGATAAATAGTAAAGAAGGCAAACGCCAACACTAATATAATGGAGTAGCCTACCAGCCTTACCGCTTGGATTCGATACCAAGGCTCATCCATCAATACATGTTCGTTACCGGAGAGAGCCAGGTACCAACCCCCGTATGGGAAACTCACCTGTTCAGTGGCGAACGCATTATCGAACACATCCTGAGTGCCATAAAAGACAGCGCCATCTTTCCCTGAACTGTTTGCACCACGAATTGCTAATTCATACTTGTTCTCTATCTTGCCGATTCCAACATCTTCAAACAGCTCATCTAAACCGATAACAGCACTGGAGACACCCCAGTAATCTTGATTGAAAGGCGGGTCTCGGAAGATCGGAGTGCGTGCAATGAGGGCTTGTCCACCTTGAAACAGCTCAAAAGGACCGGCAATAAAGGTGTTGCCAAGATTACGGGCTATCTCAACAGACTCCCATTGATTTGGGTGATCACGATAATTAATACCGAGAATCTGCTCATTACCTTCCATCGGGTAAACAAAGTTTAGAATGTCGTCTTTGGCGAGTCCGATAAGTCGAATATGGAAGCCATCTTGAATGATATTCTCAGCAATCTTATCCCAATTTTTCACCTCACCATCGGGGTTGATGGTCACTAAGGTCGAGAAATTATTGAGGATATACATATCTGACACGATCGCGGCTTCAATCCGAGAACGAATAATGGATAGTTGCTTTTTTGCCTCTGAATACGATTCGTTTTTAAGAAAAGTTAATTGCTTGGCATGAAAGAACTCAATTGCGCTTACTATCGCAAGGAAAAAAAGAAAAGATACTACTCTGGCAGACCACTGCTTGCTAGAACCACTTGGCATTTACGAACCTCTAACACTATTGTTCTATATACTGCCTTATAACGGCTCATTTCTGGCTTATTGCCCCAGTATGCCGCTAAGTCATTAAAAATCCATACTAATGTCGACTATCTATCAAATATTGGGTGATCCATCACTTCAAACTTCTTTACTAAACGAATGGTTTAATCAAAAAGGGTTAGTGAACCTTATAAAGCTTACATTGTATTGACTCAACGCTTACATTGAAGGATTCATCAATGTTATTTTACATAGACTAATAATCAGCTTGGTACCTCACGACATGAAGTTAAAAACTATCACACTGTGTACATTGCTATCAGCCTCGGTTGCCGTTCACGCACAAGAAAACGTTCAAGCGCCAACCGCAGTGAACGTTCAATCCCAAGCAGATTCGCTCAATTCTCAAGAACAATCTTTCAAGCAATCTGCAGACCTAATTCGCACCACCTACGAAAGCCAGCTTTACACCCTGCCTGCATTCAAAGAAGGTCACTACGGGCTGCGCATGTATCGTCAAACATTAGACGATAAGTATTCAGCGGCGGTGTGGAGCGACATGGCTCGAGTGGCAAGCAAGCTCAGCACCCTGTCGAATGACGTTCAAACCATGGAACAAATCGTACTCTACTCAGAGAAGCGAGTTGCATCTTATATTGGTGATAACGATGAGCGCAGTATTCGACGCTACAACATCACCAAGCACATGCCTGAATACCTTTACCTTGGTGTTGACCTTCTAGGCTCTATGGCTCGTGCTAACGAATACGGTTTAGAACACAAGAACGATGCCAAGCTACGCGAAATCATTCGTCGCTATGACTTCTCACGATACGTGACCAATGAAGACATGGTGAAAGCGTGGGCCGCTCAATTAGCGAATCAGGTTTACTGGTTGCGCCAACTGGGTGAGCAGGATGTCGTTGATGAGTTTGTCGATACCTTCAAAAAAGCGTATCCAGACGATAAAGACAAAAAACTCTCAAGCCAGCAATTCGGCAATAAGATCTATGGTATGACACACGTCATCTTCGGCGACTCAGAATATTACCAACATCAAGTAAGCGAACAAGACCATCAATGGATCTACGATTACTTTAGAGAAAACATCGATACGATTCTGCTGCGTGCGAAAGAAGATGTGATTGCTGAGGTTGGATTAACCTTCTTATTGGCAGGTTTAGAAGATGACCCAGTTCTAGAGAAAACTCGACTCGCGATTCAAGCTTCAATCGATGAGAAACAAGGCATGATCCCTTCTATCACTGGTGATTTTGATCTTGAGTACGGTGAACACCGCAACGTGTTAGCAATCATGCTACTCGATTGGCAGCAAGTGAATGAAGCGCCGACTTATGAAGGCAACCCTAAGGTGTTTACTAACATCCCTTACGGACTCATTAAAAACCAACCACCGAAGAACTAGCAACATACCTAGCCTAGGTTCATCATAGAACCCAAAAAGCCTCATACCTTTCAAGGCTGCGGCTTTTTGCTGTTTACTACGTCAGTACTCGTATCAAAAGTTGTTAATATCAAAACCTGCATAAAGATAAAAACAAAGACGACATCAAGCTCCTGACACGGCTTTGTTCATCACTATCGTAAAATCCCCTTCTGCGTAGCCCTCCGTTAAAGAGACATCATCGCAGAGCGTTTTACAGAAACGATAGACACCTTGAGGGTGATAACTCATCAAGGTATTACGCGAAGGATACTGGCTTGAGTTGAGAAGATTAAAAATCACCGTCTGATTCGCCAGTTCATACATGCGAGTAATCATGTTTGTCAGATAATCAGAATCACGAGAGATGTAGTTCAGTGAACCACTAGCGATGACAATGTCGTGCGCCTCAAGGTTCATTTTGCTCATATCACCCGCCAAAAACTGACAACGATCTTCTGTGTAGTTTTGCTTCGCCTTCTTAAGAAAGCCTGCGTGTTGGTCAACGCCGGTATAAGATTGAATACGATAGATGCTGTCGAGCAGTTCAAACAGCTCGCCATAGCCGCAACCCAAATCTAAAACACTCTTCTTTTCGAAGTCCGCCGCACGAGCGATTACTTCAAAGCGACACAATTGACTCTCTTCGCTAGTCCAACCTAAAGCTTTAGCCTTGTCGCCATTCGAGCGGTTAGTTTGTTTCCGATGATAGCGATACACCTTCCAACGATCGAGCCAGTGCATTCAAATCAGCCCTACTTCAATGAACATCAGCACACCTTGATAAGATTAAGCTTTAGAACTTGAAGAAAAGAGCCCACCGATTTTATAACCGATCGCATAGCAAACCACGGCGACAGTAACAAACACCAATGCCGAGAAGAAATACGCTACAGACGCTGCGACACCAGCCCCCCACACCACGCTGAACACCAAACCGAGATAAGCCTCTTTTGGCCACTGGTCGATAGGAAACTGAGCGCCGCCAGCAATTAGGTAAACCATCGAAAACAAGCCAATGAAGGTAACAATAAGACCGATGAGAACGCGAATGTTCATGGAGAGACCCTTGATTAATTTAGCTTGGTTGCCATTGTTCCTAATCGAAAGCGGATATGCTTAGTCGGAACCGAATATTCTCAATCGAAATCGAATGTTCTTAATCGAAGCCGAATGTTATTAATCGCAACCTGATGATATTCAAGTATATCGGATAAAAGGAACTGGCTCTATTACTCTTCCGAGTGAGCTTTTACTCACTATAGACAAATCACAGTCGACGGCCAAAACCCGATTTCGCCTGATTAACAGGCACAAAAAAGCGGACACCCTTCTTACGTTAACTCCGTAAGCAAAGTGTCCGCTTTAACTGAATCTAGCTTAAAGCAGGATGAAAATACCCGCTAAGCATGCACTCATTAGGTTTGCTAGCGTACCAGCAGCTACAGCCTTCAAACCTAAGTTTGCAACTTCAGCACGGCGCTCTGGTGCCATAACACCGATTGAACCTAACTGAATTGCGATAGAACCAATGTTAGCAAAGCCACACAGAGCAAAAGTCACGATTACTTGGCTGTGTTCAGATAGTAGCGCTTTGTTCTCAACGAAGTCGATGAAAGCAACAAACTCGTTCATAACGATCTTCTGACCGATGTAAGAACCTGCCATCAATACTTCATCACTTGGGATACCGATTAGCCATGCAAGAGGCGAGAACAGGTAACCGAAGATAGCTTGCAGCGTAATACCCGCAAAACCGAACGTTTCACCTAGGCTTTCTAGGCCAGTGTTGACCATCGCAATCACACTCACGAAGGCAACCAACATAGTACCAACCGCTACCGCAACCTTCATACCGTTCATCGCGCCGCTTGCCAATGCATCAATCACGTTGCTTTGGTCAGCTTTATCTAGTTCGATATGGTCGTAATCACTTGGTGTGCTGCGCTCAGGAACGATGATCTTCGCCATTAACAGACTGCCCGGAGCCGCCATAAAGCTTGCAGCGATAAGGTATTTAAGCTCAACACCGAGGCCAGCATAACCACCAAGTACACTACCCGCTACCGACGCCATACCACCGGCCATTACAGCAAACAGTTCCGAACGAGTCATAGACTTTAAAAAGGGACGAATTAGAAGAGGAGACTCACCCTGAGAAAGGAAGATATTACCTGTAGCAACCAGAGATTCAGCTTTACTTGTACCCAGCAGTTTTTGCACCGCTCCGCCCAAGATTTGAATCACTTTTTGCATAACGCCTAAGTAATAAAGCGCAGAAATCAAAGCACTGAAGAAGATAATGATTGGAAGCACGCGAACCGCGAAAATGAAGCCTTCAGTAGCAAGGTCACCGAAAAGGAATGCGATACCAACGTCTGCAAAACCAAGCAGGCTAGAAACACCATTACTTAGGCTTGTTAGCGCCAATTGTCCCCATGGGAAATACAATACTAAGGCTGCAAATCCGATTTGAAGTAATAGTGCACGAGAGACCGTTTTCCAGTTAATTGAAGAACGACTTTCAGATAGCAGGTACGCGCAAGCAATCAGTGCAAGAACACCGACAAAACCAAATAGAATATTCATAATGTGTCCTAGTAATCCTTAAAGAGTGAACATGAGCCAAGCAAATGACATCAAAGGAACAGGACAAAGAACCGCAAGCAAAACGCTACGCGATGAAGGAGCTAACAGGGTTAGCGAATGTAACAACGAGTTGTTCATGTAAAAAATCACCTTATACAAGCAGTGGAACGTAGCTGGTCCGGTCCGTGGGGTCATTCACATATCCATGTGACGGCTTGTATTGGCTAAGCACCGGCTTAAAACCGGAAGAGAAGTATAAACAGTTAAGTGAGACTTTCATCACATTTTTTGACGCAAACGATCGCGCGGTCAAGGATTAAGCAAAATGTATTGTTTGTCGTCATTTTCGTGCTTCAAAACTGTAAACAATCTGTAGGGAGTTGAATTTGTAATGTTAAGTCTTTAAGTGTGTGAGCGTAATCACTCGGTTAATTCTGTGTGATTCTTACTGCTTTTCTGTGCTCTGCCTCATTTCCCGAGACTTCAAGATTCATCTTAAGTTTAGATGCGTATATACTTTGTGTGATCTCACCAAATAATTATCTATAAAATACCAATAGAGCTGATTAGATATAACAGCCATTGAGACTAAGAGAGGAAACACGTGAAGAAAATGGAAGCTCCGCACGACATGAACAATGGAGCTAGATTCAAAACAAATAGACACGGCTATGTGACAGTAGTTGAATATTATAATACCTATACTGTTATTGTCGCGTTTGAAAATACCGGAAATATCCGCGCTATCAGTGCAGCGAAATTACGTACAGGTCAACTCACCGATCGTTCGGTTGCTCCTGAGTCAATTATGATTGGCGAACAGGTTGAATCGGTTAAACACGGAATATTAACCATTACTCAAGTTGAGTCTGAAAATATTGTCGTGTTAACAAATGCTGATAATGAAGAAATTAGAATGCTATTGCCAGCAGTACAAAAAATGAAAGACAAAGTTGAAGATATTGATGAAGATAAACTTGAAGCATCAAAACCAACCTCTCTAAGCCAGCTAACTAAAAGAAGTAAAAAGACTAAAGACGTTAATAGCATGCTTAAGAAAATGCTTACCGATTACGGCCGATACGATTAATTCAATATTTTGTCTTAGCTAAACCTTTCAAGATTCATATTCTAATATCCAAATAAAGATCCTCCTCCCTTTCTAAATAAAAGACGTTGCATATTCGAGTGAAAAGTTAAATTTGATCAAAGTCTCACTCTGGATCTTTACTACAAATTAACGAGATCTCCATCACAATCTCATTTTGGTTTTGTGATGGAGATCTTATTGAAATCTGAATACTTCCATTACTATGCTCTCACACAATAAGAGAACGAAGTTTCTCAACCCCTAAAATCCAATTGAGACAAATATTATGAAAAAGATTCTTGTAGTTTGCGGTAACGGCCTTGGTACTTCTCTAATGATGGAAATGGCAGTAAAAGAAGTCGCTAAAAAAATCGGTTTCGAAGCAGAAGTTGATCACGAAGATCTATCATCTGCAGCATCAAGCAATGCGGATATTTGGGTTGCAGCAACAGACGTTGCAAACCAACTAAAAGACGCTGGTAAAGAGAATATCATCAGCCTTAAAAATATTTTTGACAAAGCATCTATTGAAGAACAACTAAAAACTTTCATGTAAGGTCAAAATTATGCAAAACTTTTTCGAGTTCATGCTCGGCTTATTAAAAGAGCCGGCGATCATGGTAGGTTTAATTGCTTTTATCGGCCTGGTTGCACAAAAAGCAGATGTTTCTACCATTCTAAAAGGCACAATTAAAACCGTAATGGGTTTCCTAATTTTAGGTTTTGGTGCTGGCGCTCTTGTTGGCGCACTAAATAACTTCTCTGTTGTATTTACTGAAGCATTCGGCGTAAGTGGTGTTATTCCAAATAACGAAGCAATTGTTGCATTAGCACAAGAAGCATTCGGTTATGAAATGGCTCTAATTATGTTCTTCGCATTCGTTGTGAATATTTTATTGGCTCGTTTAACACCTTTAAAATATATTTTCTTAACGGGTCACCACACAATGTTCATGTCTATGCTGGTAGCGGTAATCCTGTCTACAGCTAACATCGAAGGCACTGCTCTCGTTGCAATCGGCTCGATCATTGTGGGTTCACTGATGGTTATCATGCCTGCACTTGCTCAAAAATACACAGAGAAAGTGATGGGTACTGATCAGTTGGCGATGGGTCACTTCTCAACGTTCTCATACTTAGTATCGGGTTACATTGGTAGCAAGTTTGGTGACACTTCAAAATCAACAGAAGACATCAACGTACCTAAAAGCCTAATGTTCCTGCGTGATACGCCAGTTGCTGTAGCAACAACAATGGCTATCTTCTTTATGTTTGCCTCAATTGTTGCTGGCGGTGACTTTGTTGAAACAGTATCAGGCGGTCAAAACTGGGTAGTATTCACCTTCATGCAATCTCTTGTGTTTGCCGGTGGTGTTTACATCGTACTGCAAGGTGTGAAGATGCTGATTGCTGAAATCGTTCCTGCATTCAAAGGTATCTCTGACAAGCTAGTACCGGGCGCAAAACCTGCTCTAGACTGCCCTATGGTATTCCCTGTAGCACCAAACGCGGTACTTATCGGTTTCCTTTGTTCTTTCGCTGCTGGCCTACTAGCAATGGCAGTTCAAGGCGCGCTTGGCTGGACAATCATTGTAGCTGGCGTCGTTCCACACTTCTTCGTAGGTGGTGCAGCAGGCGTTTACGGTAATGCGACAGGCGGTCTACGCGGTGCAATTCTCGGTTCATTCACGCAAGGTCTGTGTATCTCTTTCCTACCAATGCTACTGCTTCCAGTACTGGGTGGCCTTGGTCTTGAAGCGACAACGTTTGCTGACTTCGACTTCGGCGTTGTTGGTCTTATCCTAGGGTGGATTGTTTCATGAGCTTATTCGATTTAATTGGTAACCAAGGCGTTATCATCAACTCTGAAGAGAACCTAACGGTTGATGCTGCGATAGATGTGACCTGTTCAACACTGCTAGCGAGCAACAAAATCGAAGCAAACTATGTTGAAGCTATCAAGCAAAAACACAAGGATATTGGCGCGTACTATGTTCTAGCACCAAAGATTGCGATGCCTCATGCTCGCCCTGAAGATGGTGTGAACGAAGCATCACTGCAAGTAACGGTATTCAAGAAGGGTGTTGATTTAGAGTCAGAAGACAACGGTGACGTTTACCTTTCGATTACTCTGGCAGCGATGGACTCAGATAGCCACATCCATACGATTATGGCGCTATCAGAGTTGTTCCAAAATGATGATGACATCGATGCCATCATCGCAGCGGAAACTGAGCAAGCGATCATCGAGATCTTAAAACGATACTAATCTCGATATAAAGATCCTGATAAGCCCCCATGAAAAAAGCGATAGCCTCGGCTATCGCTTTTCTGTTTCTGGTGCTTGGTCATTTCTCATCGAATATGAGTTAAGGCATCACACCTAGAAAGCATTCAGTGGCGTTAAAACGCGTACATTCGTTTGTCTGTCGATAATTCAAAGCAATATTGCGCGTGTTTATTAAGGCACTCAAACACTTCTCGATCCAACTTAAAGTTATCAACGTGGTCCCTCAAAATAGCGAGAGTCTCTTCTAACGTCATGCCTCCACGATAAGGTCGAGACTGAGTTAGCGCTTGAAACACATCCACCACAGCAACAATTCGACTGGGTTGATCCAACTCTTCCGCCGTTTTTCCCATTGGGTAACCCGAACCATCTAACCTTTCATGATGATTAGATGCCCACTGACAAACCTGAGGTGAACTGAACAACTCCTGCAATGCGAATCGAGTGTCCGTTGCATGGCGTTTAATACAGCAATACTCTTCTTCAGTGAGTAAATCCGGCTTATGCAGAATGTCATTAGGGGTTTGCAGTTTACCGATATCATGGACTAACCCAGCCAGATAGAGTTTGCGCTGAGTGGTGTAGGAATAACCCAGCTGTTTGGCGAGGTATTCTGAAAGCTGCCCAACCTTTAAAGAGTGCTTAAAGGTAAACGAACTTTTGGTATCAACAACATTGGCGATAAACTCGGCAAAGGCCACCGTCTCATCCAGCGACATTTGCTGGGAGAAAAATGGCACAGGTTCAAAGTTATCCCTCATGTTCTCGATGTATGGAATCTCCATAGAAAACCAGAAGTCATCCAAATCAACCAACTCGCACATGTGTTGCACAAGGTTGGTTTCGAACATCTCATCCGCTTGTTCAGTCAAACGTTCAATGATGCTCGCTTTGCCATCTGGTGTTAGGTTTCCATAACGATCAGAAGAGGTTATGCCGTATAGATAATCGACTCTATCGGCAAGCATCACGATGGCAGCTAGTTCTCTTTCTAACTCGCTGATATGAATAGCCCTTAGCTCAGACCACGGAGTATGGTGATAAAGAACCGGCTTAGCAAATATAGAAAGAACTGGGCACTCTTTTAAGATTTGGTAGCCCTTTTGACAATGGTGATAGCTTGAGTCAGGTACAAACCCAGACGTTAAACTGAGCTGTTCATCAATTTGCGAGACACCACAGTCGTGAATCAAGCCTAACGAAAACGCGAGCTGCGCTTGCTCTTCTTCCCACCCCACACTCAGAGCACATCGATACGCGATATAGCCCACTCTCTGTCCATGATTTTTACTTTCGAAACCGACGTTATCAAGCGCCTTAGCAATACCGAATAGAGCCTTCCTTAAGTCCACGGTCACGTCCTGGCAATGTTGATTCATTATTTAAGCCTAGCATTTTTATATTTTTTATATATTTAGGCCGCTAATACTAATGCATAGCTAGGGCGTGTTGATCTTTCGTGAGTGTTTTTTGAACAGCATGGTAAAGAGTTATAATTTGCTTCGCCAAAAGTAAAACCATAACCAATACCATGCCAAGAACAATGCTAACTGATATTCGCTGGGAACTGCTACTCCAAGTTATGAAAAGTACAGGTCGTATTTACGATAAAACTGAACATCGAATGACATTTGAAGGAATACTTTATCGAATGAGAACAGGTATTCCTTGGCGAGATCTACCCTCTGAGTTCGGAGAGTGGAGTACCGTTTACAGACGATTTAATCTTTGGTCAAAGAAAGGGATTTTAGATAATCTTTTCAAAATCTTATCTAGCATGGCTGACTTTGAATGGGTATTTCTTGATGGCTCTATAGTTAGAGCGCATCAGCATAGTACAGGTGCAGCTACTGAAAGTTCAGAGCAAATAGGAAAAAGTCGCGGGGGCAACTCAACCAAAATTCACTTAGCTGTAGATAGTGGTGGCCTGCCGATTTGCTTTGATTTATCAGAGGGACAACGCCACGATATAGTGCATGCCGAAAGCTTAGTTGAGCAACTCGAAGAAGTTAATACCATCGTTTGTGATAAAGGATATGACAGCGAACCTTTCCGTACTTTTGTTAAGGAACGTGGCGGAGAAACGGTAATTGCTAAACGCAATTACGGACAAGATATAGACAAAGACAGTATGGATTGGTGTCTATACAAGTATCGTCACTTGGTCGAAAATGCCTTTGGGAGAATTAAGCATTATCGAGCTATTTCAAGTAGATATGACAAGCTAGAAAGGAATTATGCCAGCATGTTATCGCTGGCATTCATGTTAATGTGGCTACCGATGTATTGTTGAACACGGAATGTACAGCAAAGATCAACACGCCCTAATAATTATATACACAACTATTGTAAGGTTTAATGAGTTTCGTGATAGAACCAACGTATCACGAAAAATCCGTGCTACCAATGGTTGCATATTAAAAATCATGCGACATTATAGCCTGCCGACTAAGATTCGCTTAAATAAGCAGCCATAAGAAAAGGAAAGACATGTTTAAAACGGTTATCGACAACGAACTCTCCATCGCATTGGTTGAAGAGAGCTTCGCTTCTCACTACGCGGAAATCTCACAAAGCCAGAATGAGTACCTAAGTCAATGGCTCGTGTGGCCGCCACATTGTAAAACCGAGCAAGACTTTAGGATCTTCATCCAACGCTCGCTACACGATTATGCGGAAGGGAAAAGCATGACCTGTGCGATCGTGTATCAAGACAAGGTCGTCGGTAACTGCAGTTTCAATACTATTGATCATGATAAGCAAAAGGTGACGATAGGTTATTGGTTATCTGAGACATACCAAGGAAAGGGGATTGTGACGCGCGTTGTCCAGAAGCTGATTGATGTTGCTTTCAATGAGTTAGATATGGAAAAGGTAGAGATATCAGCCGCAACCGGTAACCAAAGCAGCCGCAAGGTTTGTGAGCGCTTACATTTCACGTTAGAAGGTATTATAACTCGTAACGAGAACTTGAATGGCCGCATCGTAGACCACGCTATTTATGGACTTCATCGCTCTAAGCTCTAAGCTCTAAGCTCTAAGCTCTAAGCTCTAAGCTCTAAGCAGTAGTACTAAGAAGTCACTAGCTTGTAAATCGGAATATGAAAAAGCCACGGTATTAGTCCGTGGCTTTGTTATTTGACGAGCCTGAAGAGTTCTTAAAGCTACAGTTTATGCGATCTTAGGAATCACGATACTGAACTTGGCACCACCATGGTTGCTGTCGTCGATTTTGATATCCCAAGAAAGTTTTTTAGCCGCCGATAGAGCAATCGCGAGGCCTAACCCCAATCCACCTGTGGTCGACGTTCTGCTTGAATCTAATCGAGAGAACGGTAGAAATACCTCATCACGCTTATTCTCCGGTATTCCAGAACCATTGTCTTCAATCACCACCAGCCAGTTTTCTGAGTTCTCATCCAGCGTCATCCACACTTTGTCTTGTGTGTAATTACCCGCATTCTTGAGAACGTTATCGAACACCAAGCGTGCCATTGAGCAATCACACTTAATCTTGCACTCTAGCTGTACCTTAGATTCAAAGGTGGCATTGTCTAGTTTCGAGTAACGAATTCGGTCTAGGCAATACTCACGAAGATCGGAGGTCACTTTAACGAGCTCAAAGAAAGAGTTATCCATGACATTCAACTTCGACAGCATGATGATTTCTGACGTGAGCTCGTTGATATCCTCAATGTAGGTATCAATGTCATCGAAAAGAACCTGATGATTATCGGGGGCTCCCCTTCTTAGGATATCGGTCGCCAGTTGAATACGACTTAGCGGAGTTCGTACTTCGTGTGGGATAGCTTGAGCGAAAATATGACTTTGTTTTACTTTGCTTTCGATCTCTTCAGCCATGAAGTTAAAACTGCTGGCCAAATCAGAAACAGGATGGATGTCGTCCATGTCAGATCGAGTACTAAGCTTGCCCTTACCAAACTGTTTCTGCTTCTCGACGAGCAACTCTATTCTTTCTTGAAAACGCCTCACAGGTAAGTAAACACTTGCTCCAATCGCCACAATCACAGCCAACAACAGCCCTAACAAAAAGTGTCGTTCTGAGTCTTCGTACCATTCAATGTCAGGAGAGAAAAAGTCCCCTACCTCACTGAACCCAAAACTGAATTTAGAGTTTGGTAGCTGAAACACGGTCGAATAGAGGTTGTCATCACTTAGATATATCGGCACACCGTTTAAGGTTGTGTATAACTCACATTAGTTGGCAAGGCGCCTCGCCCGACCAATTCTCCAACAGGCGTAAATTGAAGATATAAAATTGTTGGTAGCCTGTTCTATCGAGCTCTTTATAGAGTGAGTTTTCTTGATTGTGTTGACGAACATACTGCTCCGCAAAGTAGATGCCATCATTGAGGAAGGTTTCGATCTCGGTGCGTCGCATGTGCCCCTCACCAAGGTTCAAGAACAAAAATATCGTTGCCGACATCCCAGTCACAATCCCAAGGTATAAGCGAGCAAACATCGAAACCGAGCGAAGCTTCGTAGCAATGAACTTACGCAACCAGCATGTACCCCTTGTTGCGAACCGTACGAATCAACTGTTTGTCTTTTGCGTGAATGCGCAGCTTTCGGCGTAACCCAGACACGCGCATATCAATCGAGCGGTCGTTGAACGCGTAATCTATCCCTCTAAATAACTGACAGCACTGGTCTCGAGTCACGACCTGACAGATGTTATTAACGAGAAGGTTTAAGATTTCAAATTCAGCAGAAGTAAGCTTGAGGTTTTGGCCGTAGAGCGTGGCACTTTGAGCAGAGCTGTTGATTACAATATCGCACTGTTTTTCAGCCGTAGTTTCTTGCGCAGTTTTTACGGGAGTCGCTCGACGCAATAACGCTTCAATTCGCGCTAACAAGGCATGGCCACGAATCGGTTTGGCAACGTAATCGTCCGCACCAAATTTAAACAAGCTGACCTCGCTCATTTCATCGGCGGAAGCCGTTAGCACTAAAATCATTCCATTGTAAAACTCACGGGCTTGACGGCAAATTTGCGCGCCGCTCATCCCTGGAAGCATCAAGTCCAACAGCACTAAATCAGGTTCAATACTACGGATCGCTTCAAGTGCCAAGTTCCCTTGATGAACAACGCTAACATTGTAACCTTCAGCTTCGAGGTAAAGCGTCGTTAGACGAGCTATCTCTTGGTCATCTTCAACAATGAGCACTTTGGTTTTCGACATTCCTATCACCAGTATTTATTAAAAGCGAAGGCAGTATATATACTGGTCATAGATCATCAATATTGGAATCAGAGCCCTACATTTACCGTACGCAAAACATAGTAATCACTTTTGTACATACACGTTTACAGAATAGAGAACCAACAACCGGTGCGCCTTGGTTTATCAAGGTTTCCTCCTTCAGAGCACACCATTTTGATGTGCAAGGAAAGTGGCTCTTTGATAAAAGCGAACTGCTGCTAAACCTAACCTGTACAACAAAGCAAAAAGAGAAGCTGATAAAAGCCAGATACAACGCAGAACACGACTGTTTAACGGAGCTTTATAATCGCCGTGGGATCAGCAACCTTCTAGAAACCAGCATTGCCTATCGCTCACCGTTTGAATTGATGTTTGTCGACCTTGATGGCTTCAAATTAGTTAATGACACTTATGGGCACACTGTCGGAGACCAACTACTCAAACAGGTTGGTGAACGCCTTAAACAGTTGGTTGATGAGAAATGCATGATAGGGCGATTTGGTGGCGACGAATTCATTGTGATTGCCCACACCTGCCGAAATCAAAATATCCCACTACTTTGCTCTCGCATCATTGATGCCTTAAACCGAAGTTTCCATATCAGAGGCATCGGCAGTTTATCTGTCGGTTGCAGCATAGGTACCGCGCATTTCCCTGATAACGCGGTTGACCAAGAAACATTGCTAAAGCAAGCGGGTATGGCGATGCATCTTGCAAAAGCGAATGGTCGAAACCGCTTCCAAACGTTTACCCCAGACTTAGCACAAACCCTGCATCGCAAAGTAGAGATCCGCCATCGACTGGCACGCGCCATAGAAAACGACGATCTCAACCTTCACTACCAACCGATCATGAACACCAACAGCGACAAGGTGAAAGGGTTTGAAGCCTTGCTTCGATGGTCAGACAAAGAGCTAGGTAACATAGGCCCTGATGAGTTTATTAGCTTAGCGGAGGAGACGGGGCAGATTGTACCGCTCGGGAAATGGGTTCTGAACTCTGCACTCAAACAGCTATCGATATGGCAACGTGAGTTTGATAGTGAGTTGATGATGAGTATCAATATTTCGAGTATTCAGATGCACGCGACCTTTGCCGAGCAGCTATTAGCAATGTTGAACTTCTACAATATCCAACCTCAAAGCATCGCCCTTGAGATCACCGAATCTTCCATGATCTTCAAGCATGGTGAAGTCAGGCAAGCGTTAAGCGATATTTCTAAATTGGGCGTAGAGCTTCACCTTGATGACTTTGGCACAGGCTACTCGTCACTGTCGATGTTGCATGACTTACCGATTAGCACCGTGAAACTCGATAAAAGCTTCGTCCACGGTTCACACAAAGGGAGCAAAGCGATTGTCCAAGCCACCCATGCTATCTGTGAAAAATTGGGGCTAAAAGTGGTTGCTGAAGGTGTCGAAACCGAAACGCAAAAAGCGTTCTTAATCGATTGTGGATACCAGTATCTTCAGGGATTTTTATTTAGTAAACCAATTCCCTCAAATGAAGTCGAAAGTCAGTTTTTGAATGGTCGACAATCCTACAATTAAAGACTTATTTATCAATAAATTAAGTCGTTTGAATGCTTCCTAAACAATCGGCTGCTTTGGGTGTGTACGCTTACGTATGCTTACATAGCGTTTAACAGTAAGAGGAAATAATTAAGCTATTGTTTATATCGAAAATTACTTAGAAATTCACACAATAAAACACCAAACCATTATACCCACTAACTGTAATGACTTTGGTATTTAGATTACCCTCATTCCGTCCCTTTAGCAGAGCAAATAATCGGTAACCATGAACAGACAAAACGGCTTCACTCTTTTAGAACTCATCATCTCTGTATTAATTTTAGCGATCGTTTCGGCGACAGCTATGGTCAAGTTCTTAGACGTTCAAGGAAGTGCTCGGGCGAGTAAAATACATGATGTGGCTGGTAACCTTCGCACGGGTATCGATATGATCTACGCGAAGTCAGCGATTGCTGGCGTTGAGGATGAGTGCAACTATGTTGAAAAGACGGAGATTGAGACCTACTACGTTTGTCATGGTTACCCAATCGCCTATGTTGACTCACTAAGAAGACTGCTCAATATCGACGCAACAGAGCTTCATGTCATCAACAAAGAAGTAGACTCTGGCAGCAATGCAGAAAGAGTAGCCGCCATCTCTTTCGACACCGAAAACTACACCTATTCGCCAGAAGGAGACTTTTGTCAGGTGCTTTATCAGCCAGAAAAAGAACCACAGATCGTGGTGCTTGATGGTGCATGTTAAATACTCAACGATTGCACGCTTCCATAGTTAACACAAAGCCACCGCAACAGATCTTTGAATATCATGTGGTTACGCTAACATTTGCTCAAAAATAACACTAATTGATCTAACTTGTTGCTGCTTATACTTTTAGGCAGTGCTCATGGTATAACACCAACCTCATTCATATCTTATTTTCATCACTAGCCGATTAATATTTACATAGACACATATTTGATACATATGTCAATAATAATTCCATTAAAATTCTTTAATCAACACATCATGATAAAAATCATCCTTTCCCTATTTTAAATATCCCACCTTAAAGTTTAATTATTTAAATTTCGTAACAGAATAAATTAAAGTCAATCATTCAACAAATATAATTAATTCTATCATTGATTACTTTAATTAAATCACCAAAACAATACGCCACATAAATTATATTAATATCACATAAAATGACATAATTTAATTTTATCATGAAAAATTCTGATAAATCTCACACATCGATAAACCGAATGAATACCATCAGAAGCTACATTAGAAACCTCTAAATCCAGTCGCTAAACCTACCGCGTAGAAGCTGTGAAATGGATAAATACCAAAACAAATGGATAAATCCCCCTTACCCCTTGTAAATCATTGGCTTTCATTTATAAATTCAACTTTTGGGTGAATATCTCCATAACCTTTCATTAAAGCCCAAATTCTGCGATTAGTATCAACATCTTGAGATAAAATGGTGACATTTTGGTTATATTATTTAGATCGAACTCTTGTGTTGAATGAAAATCCCAGCCATCACATATCCATCACACAAATATAATAACTATCGCTTAGGAGTTAAGCTATGCACTGTTCTTTCAATATAAATAACAATAATGAGAGCTTGCAACTAATCTACAATGAAGAAAAAATATACATAAAAAGAGACAGTAATAAGATATCAGAGGAAACTCTTAATAGTAAAGAGAGTTTTGTTTTCAAATACCTTATTGAACACTCGTCAATATCAAACCCTCAATCTGCACGAGATGTTGAAGAATCTTTTAAATTACACTTTGACGAAGAGTTTAGCTTATACGCGTTAAAAAATATTATTGCTTCTATAAGAAAGAAATATCGAAGCTTATGTAAGAAAGCGAAGGTAGATAATAATAGCGAACTTATCTCTAACCTTTATAAGGTAGGTTACTTTATCGATCTCGATAAAAGCTCAACCAACCGTATCGCACCTAAGTACGACATCAACCAGTTCAAGCCCAGCCAGTTCGAGATGTTGAAACTGATGTTCAACAGCTATCATCGAGAGCTAATTAAGGCTCTGATAGCCGTGTTCACCATCTCTTCCTTTTTCCTATTCGTTGTCTACTTTTCCCAAATCCTTTATACGACGAAGATTGCGAATGAATACAGTGAGAACACCAAACACATTGCCGCAGAAGTCATGGACTACGGTTGCGATAGCCACGGGGCTGTGCACTCGCTAAGGCACTCGCTCAACCTTGATTCTGTCGTCATGACCACACCTTATGACTCCTGCTATATCTCTAAAACACGTTCTAAGATGATAGAGCTCAATCAATTAGACGACTTCTACGATAGTGCTGACTTTGCCTATTCACGCTTCATGGATACCGAGCACGACATTGAGATGGTTGCTCGAATATCTAAACGATCTATCGAAGCTCGATACAAGAACTCACTATTGCCTCTATTAGTCGATTCGATTTCCATCCAGAAGAATGGTTACCACATCTTAAACCTTGGCGAAGAGAGTAAATCTATCTATCAAACCTCCCTACCAACGGGTGCAACCATCACCTTCTACAGTGACGACATTGTTGCACTATGGATTGCGCTTTCTCTGATACTCGCCACCCTGCTTTATCGCTCCTATATTCTGGGTTTCGTGATCTACCTGTTTCGTTGGAAACACATCTCCTTTGAAGAAGAGCCGATCATCAACACCGAAGACAACTGCGTCCTGTATTACGAGTTGCTATCTCGTGTGCGTAACGTTGGCGTTTTAAGCTTCATCAACACCATGAGACGCACCAATTTACTCACCTTTCACACTATCTTGCTCATCGAGACGGTCAGAAAAGCCAAATTACACAACAGCCATGCGTCTATGGTGTCAACGTGTGTCCGAGCGCTTTGGTGGGATCGAACTTCGCAAGGCTCAGAGAGCATTTGGCCGTGATGGAAGCGAATGAATTTGTCGTCGAGATTACTGAATATTCGAACATTGGCTATGGATGTGAGGTTATCGATAACATTAAGGATATCAAAAAGCTTGGTATCACTATCGCTCTGGATGACTTTGGTACGGGCAATAACAACATCGAAATCATCAATGTTATCTCTCCGGCCTATCTAAAACTGGATCGTTGCTTTGTTAAGGATATCGAGTCAGGAGAGCACCATCAGGGTGTATTGCTTAATATCTCTGAGATTGGACGCTTATCAAATATCACGATGATTTATGAAGGTGTCGAGACGCGCAGGCAGCAATATATCTTGTGTCAGCTAGGCTACAACTTACATCAAGGCTATCTGTATAGCCGGCCCAATGACTCAGAGGAGCAATAGGCCCCCCTAATAGAAACCTTGACGAGCAACCATTGCCTATTCAAATAATCATCGCTCATACAGCTGCTTGAAGCCCACAAGGATGTGGGCTTCAAGTACCCTCCCCGCCAAACATGCTTTATCCAACTATAAAAATATCCGATCCATTTTCATAAAACCCTTGCCAATTCGAATAAAAAGGTTAGTGTTATACACATGTATATCACCATGCAGTTTTGATTATGACCGAATGGAAAGACGACCAACCGATTTTTAGGCAACTTGCCTCAAAGATCAGTGACCAAATTCTTCAAGGTGTTTGGTTAGAGCAACAAGCATTACCCTCTGTGCGTGCGGTTGCTGCCGATCTCAAGATCAACCACCTTACTGTCATGAAAAGCTATCAGTTACTGGTGGATGAAGACTTGGTAGAGAAAAAACGCGGCCAAGGCATGTATGTGGCCGAAGGGGCACTTCAAAAATTGAAAGAGTCTGCACACCAATCATTCATCAACACACAGATCCCAGCCATCGCTGAGACGCTAGGCATCATTGATATGAGTGTCGAAGAACTCGTGAAACAGCTAGCACAACATATAAAGGACAAGTCATGAGTACTTTACTTTCCGTGAAAAACGTAACCAAAACCTATTCAAATCAAGTGGGTGTCGAGAACATCAGCTTTGAGTTAAAACCGGGGCAAGTGCTTGGACTGCTGGGCCATAATGGCGCAGGGAAATCGACACTGATCAAATCACTGCTTGGTGGACACAACTATCAAGGTGAGATTGAAGTAAACGGCTACCACCCTATCCACCAGCACGCAGAGCTCATGCAGCACTTGTCGTACATCTCAGATGTTAACGTGTTACCAGAGTGGATGACGGTTAAACAACTGCTTCGATACACACAAGGTGTGCACCCTAGCTTCAACAAGCAAAAAGCAGAACAGACATTAAGCAGCACCAACATCAAGCTCTCTTCGACTATCAAGCAGCTTTCTAAGGGAATGAAGGTACAACTTCACCTTGCGATCATCATCGCGACTGACACCCAAGTGTTGATCTTAGATGAGCCTACACTTGGCCTAGATTTACTGTACCGCGATACTTTTTATCGCCATCTACTTGAGTGGTTCCACGACGGCGAACGCGCCATGATCATTGCAAGCCATGAGGTTTCAGAGATTGAACATTTATTAACGGATGTTCTGATTTTAAAACAAGGCCATTGTGTGCTGCAAAAGAGCATGGAAGACATCGAAAGCGACTATTTCATTATTGAAGTCGCAAACAACCATTCAAGCGAGATTCAGAAACTCAACCCACTGACCTCACAATCAGGGCTAGGCACTACTAAGTGGTTATTGGAAGGTCAATACAAAGCGCAAGTTGAATCACTGGGTAACATCTATAACGTTGGTCTCGCAGATCTATTCCTTGCAACACAGACGGAGAAGGCATAATGCATCCAAGTTTTTACATGCTAGAAAAAGAACTCATCGAGCACAAAATTAACACTCGATTGCCTCTGTTTGTCGCGTTATGTGGTTTCTTACTGTTCGTTAGCCTGTTCTTCAATGGCGCAGCGCAGCATGAGTTTTTCTTCGAAATGCAAGTGAACGGTGACGTGAGCGACATCCACAGAGAGTTCGCACAAGACCTCAACTCAGTGATCTACTTTGGCGCGGGCCTTATTTCACTGATCCTATCAACGCTTTACATCCCTAAAACGCTGCGTAAAGAGCGCCAAGAAGGCAGTTCGATGTTTTGGAGAAGTATGCCGGTATCTAACGCAATGACTCACGGTGTGAAACTCGGCTTCGGTTTAGTGGTTATTCCCGCAATCTGTGCGTTGCTCGTGCTGTTCGCCGATTTCCTATTCTGGATATTGAACGTCTCTAGCGAGCAGCAACTGGCGCTACTGGTTGAGCAGCAATCCCTACTGTACGTGCTGAGCAACTGGCTCGTGTTCTTTGGGAGAATGTTGTTAGTTGCACTGGTTTTACTACCACTGGCAACCGTGACCCTAGCGATTTCGCAGTTGGTGAACTCTCCATTGCTTGTCATTTTTATCTCAAGCTATGCGATTAAGTTCCTCTCTGTCGCTGTATTTGGGTTCTATGGCATCAACGATTTCCTATCTCTCATCGCATCACTTCCAATGAAGGTACTGACAGCAAGCAACCCATTCAGCGCGATTGCAGAAGCGCCGATTTTATCTTTAGGTATTTACGCACTGATCGGTGTTGGTGGCTATCTACTGAGCCTAAAGCTAAATAGAACGGATGACGCGAGCTTAAAGACGCTATTCCAACGCTAGAGTCTATCCTAAGCACGAGTCTTTATCGGGCAGTCACATCAGGTACCAAAATCTAAATCAAAGCTTCTGAGAAATCGGGAGCTTTTTTATTATCAGGACGTTAGCGAATACGGGGATGCGAAACCAAGGAATAAGGAACAAGGAACAAACAAGTTTTAATTTGGAGAACAGGTTTAACAAACGAAGATAAACTTAGAGGAGGTATTAATGAGCTGACATTGAATTGCATTGTTGTTAATGCCTGCCAGCTCTTTGGGGATGATTTCGCTAGTCGCCGACCAGATGAAGGTCCTTGAGAGTGCTAATGAAATCAGTTTGTTGCGTTTTACATTTTATTAAGCTTTTCAGCTTTTAAAGCTTTACGATTTAAAGCTTATTTCTTTGATGCTTCTTTTGACGTGTCTTTCCAGTATTGGATACGAACGCGATGAAGCTGTGCTCTTCTCATTTTTTTCATAAGGGATATTTCCTTTTCTTTAACTGCTCTTCATGAGCTATTTTTATTGCCAACCATTCGAATCTAACGGTGTTTGATGCCCAGATCAATGATACAAATCACAAAATATATAGAGTTTTGAGTACCATTTACATCAAAGTATGACCTAGATATCAACTATGGCTCAATTCAATCCTATGAGCCGCTGTTCAAAATTAAGGTTAGTTCTCTCAGATGACAAATTCATTTCAGTATCAATACAGTTCAATGATACTAATTTAATAGACCGGACCAACGTTGATTTAGTTCCAGTGTCTTGTCATTTGTTGATTACATCACCTTTAAAGTTACGGTGTAACTAAAAAATACATTCAATGTGAACTAATAATCGCCACATTAGCCTATACGTTACAACATCAAAATGGGATTATGTTTGTAACGGATAGAGCTTTTGATAGAAAAAATCCGTAATGGACCAAATTAAATAGACGTAATTAAATGGACGTAATTATGAGTAAAGTAATTCTGCAAGGGCATATTCTAGTGCCAGACAACGATCTAGAAGCCGTCACACAAGCCTTAGCTGTGCACAAAGAACTGACACTAGAAGAACCTGGTTGTATGGTCTTTCGAATCAGTCAAAGCACCCTTAAACCTAATCGCTTTGAAGTGTATGAAGAATTCACTAGCCGAGAAGCATTCGAAGCCCACCAACAGCGAGTAAAAGCATCTGAATGGGGTGCAATCTCTCAGAACGTGACACGTCACTACCAAGTCACCGATGTTCCGACATCATAATGATACATCCGCTAGCCAAGCGCATCGTCACGTTGATCAAACAAGATCCCTTACGAATGAAGGTTTTAGACCGTGTCGCTCAGTTGGATTTACCGCAGTGTTACGTCGCTGCGGGCTTTGTGAGAAACCTCGTTTGGGATCACCAGCATGGTTATGCCTCCCCGACTCCATTCAATGATATTGATGTGATCTACTTTGATCCCATTGATACCTCTTACGAATCGGATCTTAGATACGAGGCTCAGCTTAAACAACGGTTACCCGAACTGAATTGGCAAGTTCGCAATCAAGCCTACATGCACACTAGAAATGGGGATGAACGTTACCAAGGCTCATTGGATGCGATGAGTTATTGGCCAGAGAAAGAAACCGCCGTCGCCGTGAAACAAAGCCTCCATGGAAACATCGAGTGTATTTCTGCCTTTGGCTTAGAGAGTTTGTTTGATTTGCAAATCACACCCAATCCAAAGCGTAGCCGAGATATCTTTGATCAAAGAGTGCAATCCAAAGGTTGGCTAACCCAGTGGCCCAAGTTAACGATGAGTCACAGTTAACTAGCAGTCGAATTCAAACGCTAAAACCATTGACTAAAAGTCCAATCAGATCGAACATGCCCCACTTACTAGCTTATTAAGTTAGTAATTAACCAACTCATCAACCACGCGTGGCGACTAGCTGCTACGCTCTCTCGTCATACTGAGTAACGACCATGAACCAACAATACATGCTGCAAGCACTCGAAGCTTCGCGCCAAGCCTTACCTGATTGCCAACCAAACCCGCCAGTAGGGTGTGTTTTGGTGAAAGACGATAAGGTGGTGTCTGTTGGATACACGCAAAAAGTCGGCGGAAACCACGCCGAGGTTGAAGCACTCAATAACTATAACGACAAAACGGACGGAACAATGGAAGGGGTTACCGCTTACGTAACTTTAGAGCCATGCTCTTTTGTTGGCAGAACTCCCGCTTGCGCCAATACATTGGTTAAAGCAGGTGTAAAACACGTAGTCGTGGCGATGCTAGACCCAGACCCTCGTAATAATGGTCGTGGAGTTGCCATCCTTGAATCGCACGGTGTGAAGGTAGATGTGGGGTTATGCCAAGCGCAAGTGAGCACCTTTTTAGCCCCTTACCTTGGTAAGTCCTAGATCTTAAACAGCCAGTATTAGTTCAATTTCACTCGATAAAGCGGATTGACTGGCTTATCGACAAAATACGACCAAATATGATCGTAGACGGCATGTTGGTTGGGGAACGGCGCTAACGCTTTTGCTTCTTCTAAATTACACCAGCGGTACTCGGTGTGTTCGTCATTCAGTTCAATCGCTTGGTTGGGTGGGCATAGCACCGCAAACACAGGGATTAGCTGAATCACATTCACGTGCGCCTCATAAAACTGCTCCAGAAACTGCGCGTTATACAAAGCTTCCACTTTAATTTGGGTCTCTTCTTCAAACTCGCGCACGATAGCCTGCCAGCCTGTTTCTCCCGCTTCAATCGAGCCTGCAACATGGCACCAAAACTCACCTTTAACACGCTTCATTAATAGCATTTTCATTTGTCCGTCGATCTCTGAAATAGCGACACCGGAGACAATCGAAGTATTGAGTGGAATCATAACGTTACCTTAGGTTGAACAAGAGGGTGGCAAGGCTACCACCCTTGGTTTGTTAAATTGTCTTCTATGATTAAAAACGAGAAGTTACTCATCAATTAATGGCGTTCAAGCCATAACTCATGGGTTCAGTATTAACCGTCTCGCTTAGCTATCCAGTAATAGAGCCATTTCTTATTTGAGGCGCTTTTCGATAAAGAGTAGAATCGCCGCCTTGTACTGTGTTTAACGTCTCTAAACATACACAGTAGACTCACAACCATTTATCACCACGATATAAGTATTAATACGACTATGCACTCATCAAAACCAACGCACGACTCAGAAAACAGCCACACACCTGAGCATTGCTTCACTCGTTTTCAACAGCCGATCGAGTCATATTCGTTGCCTGAGCGTTTCACATTCCCGTTCTACTACGAACCGCACCCACTGTGTGAAATCGCATCTCATCAGCTTCAACAGCATCTAGAAACACAAACCGACTGGCAGCATGACTTCGGACTGGATTCTGACGCTGGTCGCGGCAAAATGTTTGGTGTGTTACTGGTGAAAAGTCCTGAAGGTGAATTGGGTTACTTCTCTGCTTTTTCAGGGAAAATCGCCGACCAAAACCTACTGCCTCACTTTGTACCGCCCGTGTTCGACATGCTCAGCAGCGACAGCTTTTTCCATCAAGACACAGCCGACATGATGGCTGTCAACGCTGAGTTTAAAGCGCTGCAAGCAAATACTGAATACCTTGAATTGTGCGAGCAACTGGCACAGCAAAAAGCGCAAGCCGAGCAAGAGATTGAAGCTCAACGTCTATTGATTATTGAAGGCCGAAAAACGCGTAAAGAACAACGTGAACAAGGTAAAGAAAACCTTGATGAGCAAGCTTTCGAACAGCTAAATAATGAGCTAAACAAAGCCAGTGTTGCCGACAAGAACCAGCAGAAGTACCTAAAACTTAACTGGGAACAGACCCTGCAAGTGTTGCAAGCTAAAGTTGATGTGTTCAACACTCAACTGGCTGAGCTAAAAGAGCAAAGAGCACACATTTCTCATCAGCTTCAACACAAGTTGTTTTCACAATACGCTTTCCAAAATGCGGAAGGAAACGTTGAAGACCTTAACCAAATCTTTGAAAACACGCCAAACAAGATACCACCAGCGGGCTCTGGTGAATGCGCTGCGCCTAAATTGCTGCAATACGCGTACTTACATGGTTACACGCCACTGGCATTGGCTGAATTTTGGTGGGGCCGCTCTCCAAAGTCGGAAATCCGCAAGCACAAGAAATACTACGCTTCTTGTCAGAGTAAATGTGTGCCGATTTTAGGCCATATGATGAAAGGCCTAGAAGTCGATCCAAACCCATTGCTAGAGAACCCAGCAGAAGGCAAAGAGCTGGATATTCTGTTCCAAGATGAGCACATCGTGGTAGTACACAAGCCAGCAGGTTTTCTATCCGTGCCGGGTAAAACCATCAAAGATTCCGCCTACACACGTGTTCAAGAAATGCATCCCGATGTTGAAGGCCCATTTGTGATTCATCGCTTAGACATGGCGACCTCTGGCATTCTAATCTTCGCTCTCACACGACGTGCGAACAAGAGCTTACAGAAGCAGTTCATTACTCGTGAAGTCGAAAAGCGTTACGTGGCAATGATTGAAGGCGTTCTAACAGAAAATGAAGGCTATGTTCGACTGCCATTGCGTGGTGATTTGTATGACCGCCCTCGTCAAATTGTCTGCTTCGAACACGGCAAGCCAGCAGAAACCAAATGGGAAGTGATTGAGCGAAACGGGCAAACCACTAAGGTTTACCTGCATCCTAAAACAGGGCGTACACACCAGTTGCGTGTTCACTGTTCACACCAAGAAGGCCTTAACATGCCTATCGTCGGTGACGGCTTGTATGGCAATAAAGCCGACCGATTGCACTTACACGCAGAAAGACTTGCGCTGCACCACCCAGTCACCAAAGAGTGGATGGAATTCCAGTTCGACGCCGAATTCTAAAATCTCTCATTAGTACCGAGCTTTGATAAGGAGTCACAACCGCTTGTGGCTCCTACCTCTTTTGGGTATATATCCACGCTTATTGCACTACATCAAGATTCACTTTGTTGTGAAGAGTAGCATGCCCACCTTCTTCTCTCCTTGAGGCCTTTGATATGTCATCAGCTGCTTTGAATTTACAACCTAACAAACTGACTTCCCCATTAATTGCGACGCAAGCACCAAGCTTGAAGCCACTTACATCCAAAAAGCCAGACTTAAACTCGGCAATGCTCAACTTAATTGAAGAAGTTAAAAACGAGCTCCCACTTTACGAGTCAGAGACGTTTATCTGTGGTCCAAAAGGAAATTGCTCGGGTTGCTCTAAGAAACTACTTGAGATGGTCGACAGCGAGTTAATGTATTGGGAGCACAGTATTTCCATTGGCCAAGGCCCTAACTTCGAAGAACTGCGCCGCTTTGGTAAACTATGCAGCAGCGTTCGACGTGGTTTAGAGCGTAACGGTTTAGTCGAAAAACGCCCAAAGAAAAGATAACAAGCCAAGTCGATAATCATTACAATGTGTCGCTGGCGATTACAAGCTACACTGCTACTAACTGATTGAACTCGTTAGCTATAAAAGCAATAATGTTTTGTAATACAATTCAGTGCACAGACCGACTTCGTAGATTCGAACTCATTAGAGATAAGTTCATCGTTACTTTCACCATATTCTTGAACGACTCTATCCTTCTTGTCTGACGTGCCTTAGCCTTCTGTATAGCAATATCACACAAATTAAAAACCTATTTTGGACAACGGAGAGCCACCTTGAAGAGACCACAACCAGTACTGGGTAAGACCGGTATGCTATTTTTTCTCGTCATAATAAGTGCTTTCCCTCCATTGACTATCGACCTTTACTTACCTGCGCTTCCGCAGATGGTCGAGGTGTTTAATACTTACCGATCCATGGTCAACCTAACCCTGAGCAGCTACTTCGTTACTTACGCCATCGGTCTTTTGTTCTGGGGGCCGCTCAGCGAAAAATTCGGTCGTAAGCCGATCCTATTAATTGGATTAGCGGGTTATATGGTCGCGAGCATATTGTGCGCGATGACCAATAGCATCGAACAGTTAATTGGTGCTCGTGTATTCCAAGCCTTTGCTGGTAGTGCTATCACCGTTATCGCTACCGCCATTGTCAAAGATCTTTATGATGGCAGAGAACGTGAAAAGATCATGGCGACTATCATGTCACTGGTGATCATCGCGCCAATGGTTGCGCCTGTATTTGGTGCCTTTCTACTGAAAATTGCGTCTTGGCGAATGATGTTCGTCACCCTCGCCATTTTTGGTGCATTTGCGTCAGTATTAGCTTGCTGCTATCGAGAAACGCTCGAAACCAAATACCAAGGTTCCATGTTCCGTTCATGGGGAAGAATGGGCGTGGTCATGAAAAACCGCTCGTTCCTCAAGCTACTGGTCATTTTCTCTATCATACCGATGGCGTTGATGGGCTTTCTTGCGGCGGGTTCTTATATCTACATCGATCGCTTTGGATTGACCGAACAACAGTTTAGTTACGCGTTCGCATTCAATGCACTGTGTGCCTCATTTGGTCCAACAATCTACATGAAGTTGTCCTACCGAATGCCGGTTCAAAAGGTCATCTCCGGGTGCTTTGCTTTATTAGCGCTTGCGGGCATCTTCACCCTAACCATTGGTGACCTGTCCCCTTGGTTCTTTATGTTCATCGCAGCACCAGCGACACTGATGGCGATCATCATGCGAGTACCGGGTACCAACTTGATGTTGAACCAACAAGATCATGACACAGGCTCTGCCGTCGCACTGATTCAGTTCTTCAGCATGATTTGTGGCTCACTTGGCATGGTATTAGTTTCAATACGCCCAGAGTCACTGATTGAAAACCTAGGCTTTATCCAATTATCCATCGGTACGCTTGGTGGCCTGATGTGGCTAATGGTTAGAAACAAAGAGTTCGTGACTAAGAAGCTGAATTAAAGCTCTCAAGCCTAATTGTCATTCACACTA
Organism: Vibrio sp. 10N.286.51.E5; assembly: GCF_041469125.1. Classification (NCBI taxonomy): domain Bacteria; kingdom Pseudomonadati; phylum Pseudomonadota; class Gammaproteobacteria; order Vibrionales; family Vibrionaceae; genus Vibrio; species Vibrio sp. 10N.286.51.E5. The sequence goes on from NZ_JBFRJZ010000020.1 coordinate 92,190, forward strand.
CAATAAACTTGAAAACCGCTATAACGAAATTAGAAACCGTCTACATAGGCGGTTTTCTTGTATTTGAAGACGTACATTGAATTTTCAAGCCATGAGTTTCACGCACAAAAAAGCTCCTATTAAGGAGCCTTCTTATCAGAGCCAGTGAGCACTCAGTTTGGTCAATTACTACTAAGCGTTAGCCACTTTACGCGCTGGGTGTTTAATAAACACAGCGACTACAGCCACGATTGCAAGCGCGAAACAGTAGTAAGAGTTAGACACGATCTCTAGCGGCGATAGGTTAAACACAGAGCCTAATAGCAATACCTGAGCACCGTAAGGCAGTACGCCTTGAATCACACACGAGAAGATATCCAATAAGCTTGCAGAGCGGCGTGGAGATACATCGTTCTCTTCAGCTAATTGGCGAGCCACACTACCAGAAACAATGATTGCTACGGTGTTGTTTGCCGTACATAGGTTCACCATTGATACCAAGCCTGCAATGCCTAGCTCACTTGCGCGGCCATTCGCTTGCTTAGAGTGTGAAGAGCCAAACGCACGAATCACACCACTTACCAAGCTAGTCAGGAACGCCAATCCACCTTGGCGACGCATTAGCTCACTCAAACCACCAATCAGCATCGACAGTAAGAAGATCTCCTGCATGTTGCCGAAGCCTGCGTAGATATCTTGAGCGTAATCCGTCATACCGTAGTTCTCAACAGAACCTAGGCTCACGCCACCCGCCAGCAAGATACCAATCGTCAGCACAACGAATACATTCATACCCGATACAGCAAGAATCAAAATAGTGATGTACGGAAGGACTTTCAGCCATTCAATTGGGCCTGTTTCAGGAACTTGAGTTGCTGTGCTGTTGAAAGCAAAGATAACAATCGCGATAAGTGCAGCAGGAAGTGCTATACGGATGTTCTCTTTAAACTTGTCTCTCATCTCACAGCCTTGCGAGCGAGTCGCGGCAATCGTGGTATCCGAGATGATAGAAAGGTTGTCACCAAACATAGCGCCACTTAGCACTACGCCAGCGGTTAGAGGAATACTCATACCAGCTGAGTCAGCAATGCCTAGTGCAACAGGAGCAACCGCAGCGATAGTACCCATAGAGGTGCCCATTGCTGTCGCAATGAACGCCGAAATAAGGAAGATGCCCGGTAGGATCATGCTCGTTGGGATAGCCGATAGACCAAGGTTTACCGTCGCGTCCACGCCACCAGAAGCTTTAGCCACAGCAGCAAAAGCACCCGCCAATAGGTAGATCATACACATTGCGATAATGTCTTTGTGACCCACGCCACCTAAGAACTGCTCAATCGCACGGTTCAATTTATCTTTGCTCAATAGCAACGCTAACATCACAGCAGGCAGAGCCGCAATCGGAGCTGGAAGTTGATAGAAAGCAAAATCGACGCCTTGTAGCGACAGGTATGTACCCACGCCAATAAACAGCGCAAGGAAAACGATCAGAGGGATAAGCGCCACTGCAGAAGGGGCAATTACCGCGTTAGAATTTTTTGAATTGGACATGGAACGACAACACAATAGAACAGGAAGGTGAGCAGACTAATGTCACACTTAGAACTTGTCAACGTCTAGACGTCTAAACGCCTAATTTAATGCAAAGTAATAAGAACCCTATTGAGCATCACGTAATAAAAAAGGTTCATCGCGGCT